>NZ_JBFAIU010000091.1:0-23316 GCF_040654855.1 Asanoa sp. NPDC050611 | reverse complement strand
GCTTTCGCGACGAGAAGGTCCCGGAACTTGAACACGTCCAGGTTCGGCAGGAGATCGGCCTTCGACAGCGCCATGATCCAGATCCGCGGAAACTCAACAATCGGCTTGCCGTCCTCGAGAAGGTCGTCCTTCAGCGACAACAGCCCATTGCGGAAATTGGCCAGCAATGACTTGAGATACCGTTCCTCCTCGCCCGCATTGCCCAGCAGCCGTTGACCGTCCACCAACAGGAGCGCGACGTCGGACCGCAGCAGCGACCTGAACGTGTCGACCCTGCGCCGGCCCTCCTCCGGGCCGCTCACATCCTGCTCGAACCACTCCCCCGGGTAGTCGTGCCAGACGAGACGCACGGCGTCGAAGGGCCTAGCGCTCGGGTCCGCGTTGCAGCGCATGCACCCCCGCGACGGAGGCGCCGCGCTTGCGGTCCGCGGCGAGGCTGCTGGACGCAGCGCTACTTCATCAGCGTCTCGGCGAGTTGCCTCGTCTCCGTGGCTGGCTCCGCGCCGATCTCGGCGAGCGTTTCGATTAGGGCGTTCAGTACGTCCGGTATCTCCTCGGCCCGGCCTTGAGCGTCGAGAGCGTGCATCGCTCGTTGGTAGAGGGCTTCGTTGTAGCGGTCGTAGCGGATCGCATCGTCGATCACGGCGGCTGCAGCGGTCGGGTCGCCAGGCAAAAGTTCCTCGGCGAGGAGAAGGTGTGCCTGGGTTGCCCAGCGGCGCACGGTTTCCTGGTGGGGTTGGATCCAGTCGTAGTTCTTGCCTTGAGCCAGTGGTCCGACGTAAAGGGCACAGGCCTCCTTGAGCGCCTTGGTCCGCTGGTCCTGCGGCATTGTGCCGAGGCCCCGCAGCAGGTCCCGCATGCGCCATAGGTCGATGTCGACGGTGTCTGGGTCGAGTCGGTAGCGGCCATTGCTTTTGGCGACGTATCCGTTGCTGCGTGGGCCGGCGGCGCGGGCGAACACGTGCCGGAGGTTGCTGATGTTGGTGTGGACGCGTTGATCGGCTTGCGCGAGCCGGGCGTCTGGTTCGGTGTGTTCACCGATGTCGCGTGTGGATAGGCCGTCGGGGTGGCAGGCGAGGAGAACTGCGATTTCGAGGGCCTTGGCGCGCAGCGGCCGTCCGGGGCCGGTGATGTCCTCGATGCGGGGCGGGCCGAGGACCCGCAGCTGAGCTCTTATCGCCGTACGGCTGGGATCGAGGCTCGCCGAGGCGCTAGCCGTCGCCTCTCGCGGTTTGCGTGGCTCTGGAAGCTGACGGTTGGACGCGAGCGGGACGAGCTCGGCACCGGCTTGCGTGGGGGCCGTCTCTCCGGTGTGGCTTTCGCGAAGGGTGGCCAGTGCAGCGGCTGCGGTTTCGGCGCTGAGTACCGCGAGCCGGTCGCCGTGCAACGGCTGCTCGGCGGGAGCCTCGACACGGCCGTCGGCTGCAATGTTCGCAACTGGCCAGTGCGACCAGCCGCCGACGATCAACGCGGTGATACGCAGCCGCTTGCCGAGGTCGAGGGTCGCCTTGGTTGGTGCGTGCGCGGCCGGCGGCGGGGTGGTCAGGACCAACAGGACCGGAGGCGGCGACGCCCCGTCGCGTAGTTCTTCTCGACGGACGTCGTCAAGGTCGGTGACGTCGTGGGCGTCGAGGATTCGGCTGCGCCGCAAGACCTCGGTGTCGACGGCAGCCAAGGCGTCGAAGACATCGCTGGCGACATGTAGGCGTTGCCACTCAGCGACTGTCTCGGCGTGCGCTCCCAAAAGCGTGGAAAGCGTGTGCTGGTCCGTTACTACTTCGCCAGGCAGGTCCGAGCGGCCAGGGGCGGCGAGGGTCGCGACGATGGCGGCGCGGGCGGCGGCGACCGCGCCATCGCCGGTGACGCCGATCCCGCCTAACGGCAGTGTGGCCGCCGGCTGCGGGCCAATGTCGCGTCCTGGAGGCGCCGGTGGGCCCTCGGTCTTGCGGGCTGTCGCTCGCTGGATCGCGGTGATTGCGGCTGGTGGCAGGGTTAGCGGGTCGTCGTCCTCGGACCGGCAGGCGTACCGGCGGCGGCGGTGCAACCACATCAGTGCGGCGGCAGCGGTGAGTCCGGTGGCGACGGACCACGGAAGCCAGCTTCCGTCCGAAAGCGTGACTCCGTCCTGGTCGGCCTGCGTTGCGTGCACGGGCTGGCTGGGCGTCGGTTGCGGTGTCGCCGTCGGCCTGTGTGTGGGTGTCTCGCTGCTCGGGCTGTCCGGGCCTGGGTCTTCCGGGTGCGCGGAGACACCGTCGTCGGGTACTGGGCGAGGCGGTGGTGGCGCCGGCACCGTGCCGGCAGCTGCGTCGGCGGGGAGTTCGAGGCGCCAGCCGGGGAGGATGATGTCGGGGTCGCGCAGCGCGCGTCCGTCTGGTTGGGCTCGGCCCTTGTTGCGCTCGAAGATGTCCTTCTTCCACCGCAGGGGGTCGCCGAGTTCCTCATCGGCGATGTCCCACAGGGTGTCTCCCTTGCGGACTCGGTGCTCGACAGTAGCCCCGGGCCGCCGACCGGTCGCGGACTCCCGGGGCGTGGGGCTTGGAGCGTCGACCGCCTTGCTCCGTTCCGGTGCCGGGTCGGTGGTGGCCGTTGCTGCGGGCGGCGCCGCCGCGGCGACCTGCGCGGGGACGGCGACCGCGACGGCCGGCACGAGGCCGGCGAGCATCCCCTTGGCCAGGCGAGGAATCGGAACGCGGGGTAGCCGCAGCCGCGTGCGCGCCGCGACGGCGAAGATGGTGTACGCGATGTAGAGCACCGACGAGCCCCAGATCAGCCACGCCAGGACGGCTGCGCCCCTCACAACTATGTCCGGGGTGAGGAGATCGGTTCGGCCGACCGCGGAGAGAACCTCGTCACCGCCGGGCAGGGTGTCCGGGAGCGGCCAGCCGACGAACGCGATGAGCGCGATGGGAATGCCGACCAGCCATACCGCTACGGTGAGCAGAGACCCGAGCGCCCGAACCCCTCGTACGGCGGCCGCGGCCGGGCGGCGCTTAGGCCGGGGTGCCGGCTCGGTCCAGACCGTGGCCTGACGCATGAGGTCGTCACGGTTGCGGGTTGTCGGCTCCTGCGGGCGGGTCAGCGCAGCCTCCAACGGCACATCGACAGATGTAATCGCTTCTGGCTTTACACGCTCCATCGGCCGGTCATCAACCACCGGATCACCGAATATTCACGATGAGCACATAAACGATCACAGATCGCTATTGGGGCGGTAGGTGGTCTCGTCGCTGCGAGAGACTGCCCCAATGCCCGGCGCAGCGCCCCGGCTCAGCATGGATATCGGGTCGGCCAGAACGAAGACGGTCTTGACCCTTGACGGTGGCGGCCGACTGCCGCTGATGCCCGACGGCGCGCCCTTCGTCCACAGCAGCGTGTTCATCGAACCTGACGGAACGATCCTCGTCGGGGCGGCTGCCCGGTCCGCGGCGATGTCTCGGCCCGGCAACTACATCGCCAGCCCCGCGAGTCTCGTGAGCCAGGGGCCGATTGACGTTGACGGCAAGACGTTTACCGCCAGCGAGGTCTTCGCTGCCATTCTTTCGTTCGTCCGCACAGACGCCACGCGGATCGCCGGCCGACCCATCACGGCCGTGACGCTGGTGGTCCCGCCGCAATGGGGTCGGGTCCGCCGTGACATCCTGCGGGAAGCCGCCCGGCTCGCCGGCTTCACCGACACCACACTCGTAGCCGCAGCGGCCGCAACCGCCATGCACCTGGCCACGTCGGGCGTCCACCTCAACGACGGCGACTGCGTGCTGGTCTGCGACGCCGGCGCGGGCTCGACCGACCTGACCGTACTCGAGCAAACCCGCGACGGCCTGCAACAACTCGCCACGGCTGCTGTCGACGGAGCCGCAGGACGCGATGTCGATCAACTGGTCGCCGCGCACCTGCTGTGCTCCATTCGGCCACCCGGCGACGAGCCAACCCTCGACGAGAGCGATCCACAATGGCAGGCGATCGTCACTGCCGCCGAGGACGCGAAGACCGCCCTGTCCGACCGCGAACACACAGCCGTCGCGATCCGTCCCGGCTACCCCGCGCTCGTCCTTGATCGGACCGAACTGGCGAAACTCGTCGGGCCGGCGATGGAGGGGATCGTTGCCCAGGTCGCCGAAGTCCTCGCCGCAGCAGACATCACACCCACCCATGTAACCCACGTCGTCCTGGCCGGAGGCGGCGCACGCCTGCCCGGAATCGACGCCGCCCTTGCCCGAGCCGTCGGACAACGCCCGTACATCCCGGCTCGCCCAGACCTCGCCGCAGCTGACGGCGCCCTCCCACTCACGCCGACCGCGGCTGCGGCCCCTGCAGAGCCGGCGCCGCTGCCGCGGGTATCGCTTCGACCCGGCGACCTGGTCCGTCCCGCGCTGTTCGCACTCGGGTCGGTCGCCCTTATCGCCTCGGTCTTCGTCACCCTGTGGACCACGAGATCGTCCGGTAGGACCTATGTCCACCTCGCCAATGAGCTCATCTCCGCAGCAGCTGTGGTCGCGGTGCTCGCCGCATGGTCGGTGGCCCAGCTCCTGCCAACGCTGTACCTGGCCGGGAAGACCGTCCACGACCGAGACACCATCAAGCTCATCAGCGTCGCGTTCACCGGCGTCGCCGCCCTCGGCATCGCCATCGCAGCCATCTACGGTCTCGGCGTCGGAGCCCTCGTCGGAGCCACCACGACCGAGTACCTCGCCCCCGCCCTCAAACCCGCCGTACTTATCGCCGTCTGCGCCTTCCTGATCGCTGTCCTGGCCCGCGCCATCCCGGGACCAGCCCTGGCCAGATGGCTCGCCCAGCTGCGCCACCCACTCATCGCCGTCATACTCGCAGCCGCCGGGATCATTGCGATGCGCTACGCCGGCACCGCCCAAATCAGCGCCGGACTCTCGGGCATGATCCTCCGTGCCGGCGGAGCGGCAACCGGCGTCGCCATCGCATTCACCGTCGTCCGCAACCGGCTCCTACGCATCATCACGGCCGGGACCCTCGGCCTCGGCGGGTTCGCCGTTGCCAGCCTCGCCAACAACCGCCCCATCACCTTGGCCTACCTCGCCGCGGTCATCTGGTGGAGCGCGACTCGCCTCGCGGTCACGGGCCACGCCGCTTACCCGACCCTGCGAGACCACCTACGGAAGCTGCTGCCACCACGAGCCACCTGACGGGCAGGCAAACCATTTTCTAACGGCGCACCGGTTGGCGCGCCTGCGGTTAGCGTGAATCCCAATTTCGAGAATGTCGACCTCGCGATATTGCCCGGGCCGACTAGGCGTGCCCAATCAAGCCATCGAGCGCGAGTCGTGCCGAGCCTTGGGCCAGGCCAACCAATCATCCGCAAGTCCTCAGAGTTCACTCGCTCGACCCGTCTGCCACGGACGAAGGCCGATGCTCTCGACGCTCTGATGTGCGCCTTCGAAGCTCTACGCCCACCAATCAAGTAAGGAGACTCCATGGCCACCAAGCCCTCCGGCGCCACAAGGTGCGCCGCGCCAGCAAAGGGAAACGCGTGTCCGATGAGCCAATCACTCACCGCACGCACGACGGTGATCCGACAACCGCCGTGAGCGGCCAGGTACAAAAACGACACCCGAAACAGGCAATCCCTGCCACCGGCACGAATGAATTAGCGATAGAATTCAATATTGACGTTGAAATCGTCGGCAATGCCGCCGGCACGCGCTTAGCTCAAGAACAAGTAGGCGCAATCCTGGAGGTTCTTGAATGGTTCACCAGGCGATCCCTTCCGCCTACATGACCAGACCTGACGCGGACGCCGCGAAACTTGCCACGTGGCTCAAGGCACGCGTCGTCGATATCGCGGAACCAAGACGGCTGCGACTGGCCTGGATGGGCCGCACCTCGGACGACGAGGTTCAAGACCCGACGATCTCCCTGCCGCGACAGTTGCGGTCCAGCCGCGCGGTCCTGAGCGACGAGATGGAGATCGTTTTGTACTTCTGGGACGTCGAGACTTCCCGCAAGGATCTCGGCGCCCGTGGGAGCAGCTCCGCCTGGCGAAGCTTCGACATCGACATCCCTCGTGACGGCGGGATCGCTGACCTGCTCGCTGAGGCTCAGCGGCCAAATCGCAGGTTCGACGGTGTCATCTGCGAGTCGATCGACCGCATCGCCCGGCTGACGTACCAGAGCACGAAGATCGAACACGACCTTGAGCAGCTCGGTATCCCGCTGATCGCAGCCGACGAGCCGATCATGCGGTCCGCTCGCACCGGCCGGATCGAGAAGAAGGCCGGCATGGTCCTCCTGCGCCGGGCGAAGCAGGGTGTGGCCGAGTGGTACGTGCTGGAGATGCTGGAGAAGTCCCGTAACGGCATCGAGATCCACACCGACCAGGGCTTCAACGTCGGCAAGCCGCCCTACGGCTACCAGGCAGAGCGGATCAAGCACCCCGTGCCGGCCAAGCGGGCGGAGGGCAAGCACAAGACGAAGCTCGCGCCGGACGGTGTCCGCGCCGAAGCGGTCACGCGCATGTTCGAAATGCGCGTCCACGACGGTCTGTCCTACCGGGCGATCGCTGGCCGTCTGAACGAAGACCTGATCCAAAATCCTCCGCCGGTGCCGGTCGACCCGACGCGTGCCGTGGGCCGGTGGACCCCGGCAACGGTCCGCGAGATCCTGAACAACCCCAAGTACACCGGCCACATGGTCTGGAACCGGCGCGCGACCAAAGACAAGCAGCACCCCGGCAAAACGAACCCGCGTGACGAGTGGGTCATCTCCAGCCAGCCCGTACACGAGCCCCTCGTGCCGGTCGACCTGTTCGTAGCCGCACAGACCCCGACCCGGCGGGCCCAGGCCCGCGTCGACCTCGATCCACTGAGCCCGAACCCACACCGTCAGACCAAGAGCACCTACCGCCTGCGGTCCTACGTGTACTGCGTCCCCTGCGGCCTGCGGATGCACGGGAAACGCAACCCGGCCGGCACCGCCTACAGCTACTGCCAACCCAGAGGCCGAACGAAGCCGGACGGCCACCCGCCCACGGTATGGATCAACGAGAGCAAGCTCATCGCGGTCGTGTCCCACTTCTTCAACACCCATGTACTCGGCCCCGACCGCATCGAACTGGTGAGGGCGAGCCTGCCCGCGGCAGCCAACCACGCAGCCGACGCCCACCGCCAGAAAGAGGCGGTCCTTCAGCGGCGACTCGCCGAACTGGAAACCGCCGGCGACAACCTGCTGCGGGCCCTGGAGAGAGCCGGCGACGCGGACGGCCACTTCTTCACCCGCATCAACCGCCGCATGGTCGAACTCGACCGCGACATCACAGCGGCCAAGACAGCATTGGCCGAGCATCGCGCCGCGGCACCTGCCCCATCCAGCGACGACGTCTCACTGATCGACCAGCTCCCGCTGGTGGAGATCGACCTGAACCTGCTGGCAGCCGACCGGCTCAGGCGGTTCCTCGACGCCTTCCGGGTCGAGATCCACTACGACCACCGCACCCGCCGCGCAACGCTGAAGGCACAGCTGAGCGGCCACCTGATCGACGAACTCGCCCGAGTAGCGAACTGGGGACGGCCAATCCCCAGAAAGGGGGACGAAACAACAGACCCGCACAGTTTTAGTGTGTGCCCCCGGCAGGATTCGAACCTGCGCTCCCGCCTCCGGAGGGCGGTGCTCTATCCCCTGAGCTACGGGGGCTCAGCGACCGAGAAAGAGTACCAGGGATCCCACCCGTGGGTCGCGGGGCACCCGGGTCGTGCCGTGACCAGGGGTCCGACTGCGGGTGAAGCTGTCCCTTCAGCGGATGCGCCGGGTGTCGGCCGCCGAGAAGCATGTGTCGTCCGGGCATGTTCGGAGGCTGGAGGATCATGCGTTGGCGGCCCGCGCTCGCACTTGCCGTGTCGGCGGTGGGTGCTGTGCTGTTTCTTGGGGTCGGGCCGGCCTCCGGTGAGCCGCCGGCTGGTGAGAGCCATGACCCACGGGTCACGGTGGTGAAGATAGCGCCGCCGCCACGGGCGACGACCGGGTCCGATCCGGTGCGGGCGGTGATCCAGGTCGCGGTGGTCGGTGCCCGCGAGGCAGCGGTTCAAGAGGTCGCGACCGTGCCTAGCGGCGGACCCTCCGCGCCTGGCACCGGCGGTGGTGACGGCGGTAACGACCCCCGGTCGACCGGCATGGCCGTCGGCACCGTGCTCCTCGTCGGCGTCGGGCTGATCGCCGCGGCCGTCGCCCTCGTCGGCCTACGCAATCGCCGCGACGTCGTCGAAAAGAATCACCACCCTTAGCCCCGACCGGGTTGCGGCGGACACAGACCCCGCCTGGAACCACGCCGGTCACGATCAGATACAACACCGCGCCAGCGCGACCAAAGCCGACGCTTGGGCCTCGCCTCGCTCCGGCCACGATTTCGATACAGACCCTTTAGCTCCGCTCGCAGCTCGGCATCGGATGCAGGACCACCCTCGGCGGTAGGCGGCGCGGGAGCTGCCACGTCGCCCACGAGCCGTCCACGACCGCGTGGACCGTGCGGTCGGGGCTCAGGCGTGACAGGAACTCGCGGGGCAGGGCCGACGACGGGCCGGTGATCGCGAACGCGACCCGCAGACGACCCGGCGGCCCCGCGACCGTCGACACCAGCTCCGCAGCCGGCGCGACGCCGCACAGGCGGGCACGGCCGATCCAGTGCAGATCCGCACGGTGGGTGGCAGCCGTCCGGGCGATCACCGGCTGCGCCGTCGTCATCCACCGGGACACCGCCCCGGCGCACATCGGGCAGGCGCGTTCAGCAGGGTCGCGGGCCACCGCGCCCCAGGCCGTCAGCAGGCGGGTCACCCGTGCCGGGGCCAGGGTCAGGCCGGTGAGGGCCAACACCAGGTCCCGGACCGAGCGGCGGGACCACAGCGAGCCCGGGAGGTTGAAGTCGCCGGGGAAACGGCCGCGGATCGCTTCGATCAGAGCTGTTTCCTGCGTACGGGTGATCCCCACCGGCCGGCCCGTGCGGGGTCCGGCTGCCAGCGCGCCGTCACCGCCGATGCGTTCGCGCCGGCACCAGCTCAGCGCCGAGCTGCGCGGATCAAGGAGCGCCCCCATGACACGTCAACGACGCCGCCCCGAGAGAAGTAGCGCAACGTAGTCAGAAAGCTACGCTATGCGCCGATCTTGGTGAGGATCTGCTGGATGAACTCCAGCTCCGAGCGCTGGTTCTTGGCCATCGACTGGGCCAGCCACACCACGTCCGGCTCCGACGTCTCGGTCAGCACGCCCTCGACCATGTGGATGCCGCCCAGATGGTGCTGCTGCATCAGCCGCAGGAACAGCCGGTCGAACTCGCCAGCCGTCGCCTCCCGCAACGAGGCCATGTCGGCGGCACTCGCCATGCCCGGCATGAGGCCGTTCTGCATGAGGCTCGCGCCGTCCGTCATCCACGACATCGGCGGCTCGTGGCCCGTGGGCTCCAGGCCCCAGGACCGCAGCCAGGTCTGCATCATGCCGATCTGGGCCTGCTGCGCCTGGGCGATCTCGCCGGCCAGCAGCCGCAGGTCCGGCTGGGTGCTCTTGTTGAGCGCGAGCATCGCCATCTCGACCGCCTGGGCGTGGTGGCTCGACATGTCGCGGGCGAAGCCCGCCTCGACCGAACCCTCGCCGGGGTGGTTGCGCGAGTGCGCCACCCACCCCGCGCCGAAGGCGGCAACCAGCACCAGCACCGCCGCCACCACGGCGGCCGCGATCGTCAGCGGCCGCCAGCGCCGCGGTGGAGCGTCAGGGGGAGAAAGAGAGTCCACCGCGGCGTCGTACGTCGTGCTCATTGATCACTGCCCTTGCTGCTGGAGCTCCCGGGGAGTGGTGCCGGTCGCGGTCACGCCGCCCGAGCAGCCGACGCCAGGCTCCTGCGTGGCGTTGACCCGCAGCGCGCGGATGAAGTCGTCGATCCGAGAGTCGCCGGCGTTGTCGACCTTGAGCTGGTAACCCCACGCCTGCAGCGAGATCGGCTTGTCGAGCCCCGGGAAGGGGCTCATCATCGTGAACTCCTGACCCTCGATCTTGGATGCGAGGGCGGACACCTGGTCCTTGGGCAGGTCGGGCCGGTAGGTGACCCAGACCGCACCGTGCTCGAGGCTGTGCACGGCGTTCTCGTTGGCGATCTGCGCGTCGTAGACGTTGCCCATGCAGTTCTGCCAGCTGACGTTGTGGTCACCGGCGACCGGGGGCTGCTGCGCGTACTGGATCGTGCCGCTCTTGTGCGACCGCGTGTCGACCAGCTTGGGGTCGCTCTTGCGGAAGTCGGTGATCCCGGAGATCCCCTCGGCCTTCTCCTGCCAGGTCTGCGGCCCGACCGTGACGGCGTAGACGCCGTACCCGATGATCGCGGCGGCGATCACGCCGACCGCGGTGAACAGGGCGATCGGGCCCCAGCTGCGGCCCTGGCTGACCTTGACGGGGGTGACCGGCTTGCGCGGACGGCCACCGCCGCCGGGCTTGCCGCCCTTGTTGACCGGACGGCCGCCGGAGCCGGAGCCGCGGCCGGAGCCGGCCCCGCGGGCGGACGGTGGGCGGCCCGCACCGGCCGTGGCCTTCTTGGCGGCGGGCGGCGCTGTCTGACGGCTCGAGTCGCCGGCCGGAGTGCTGATGCTCATGGTGCCTCGTCAGTTCGGTCGGTGATGGGGGGATGCATCATCGGGCGCGCAGGGTCGCCACCGAGTGACAGAGTCTACCCCCGCTAGCATGGATCAGTGACTCCCGCCAAGCTCGCCGAGGTCGTGCTCGCCGCCGCCCGCGCCGTCTTCACCGGACGTGGCCTTGATCCCGCTGCCCTGCCCGAGAGCACGGCGGTCGAGCGACCCCGCAACCCCGAGCACGGCGACTACGCCTCCACGCTGGCCCTTCAGCTCGCGAAGAAGAGCGGCGTGCCGCCGCGCGAGCTGGCCGGGGAGATCGCCGAGCAGCTCGGCCGGGCCGCGGGTATCAAATCGGTAGAGATCGCCGGCCCCGGCTTCCTCAACATCCGGCTCGACGCCGCCGCCGCCGGTCAGCTGGCGCGCGTGGTGGTCGAGGCCGGCGAGGCCTATGGGCACAGTGAGCGCTTCGCGGGCCAGCGGGTCAATCTGGAGTTCGTCTCGGCGAACCCGACCGGGCCCGTGCACATCGGCGGCGTCCGCTGGGCCGCCGTCGGCGACGCGCTGAGCCGGCTGCTCCGGGCGACCGGCGCCGACGTGACCACCGAGTACTACTTCAACGACGCCGGCTCCCAGATCGACCGGTTCGCCCGGTCGCTGCGCGCGGCCGCCAGGAGCGAGCCCGCGCCGGAGGACGGCTACCGGGGCGCCTACATCGGTGAGATCGCGAACACGGTCGTCAAGGAGCACCCGGAAGCCCTGACCGCGCCCGAGAAGGAGAGCGAGGAGATCTTCCGGGCCGCCGGCGTCAACATCATGTTCGACGAGATCAAGTCGTCGCTGGCCGACTTCGGCGTGCACTTCGATGTCTACTTCAACGAGAAGCAGCTGCACGACCAGGGCGAGCTCGACCTCGCGCTGGAGCGGCTGCGGGCCGAGGGCCACATCTTCGAGGCGGACGGCGCGGTCTGGCTGCGTACGACGGACTTCGGTGACGACAAGGACCGGGTGCTGCGCAAGTCCGACGGCGACTGGACCTACTTCGCCGGCGACTGCGCGTACTACCTCGACAAGCGCGAGCGTGGCTTCGACCGGGTCGTGATCATGCTCGGCGCCGACCACCACGGCTACGTCGGCCGGATGCGGGCGATGTCGGCGTGCTTCGGCGACGACCCCGACACCAACCTCGAGATCCTCATCGGACAGTTGGTCAACCTCGTCGAGAACGGCGAGCCCGTGCGGATGTCGAAGCGGGCCGGCACCGGCCTGACGCTCGAGGACCTCGTCGACCGCATCGGCACCGACGCGGCCCGCTACGCGCTCGCCCGCTACTCCATCGACTCCCCGATCGACATCGACGTCGACCTGTGGACGCGGTCCACGAGGGACAACCCCGTCTACTACGTCCAGTACGTGGCCGCCCGCACCGCGAGCGTCGCCCGCAACGCCGCCGAGGTCGGGCTGGCCCGCGGCACCGCCGACAGCTTCCACCCCGAGCTGCTCGACCACGAGAAGGAGATCGACCTCCTCAAGTCGCTCGGCGACTACCCGGCCGTGGTCACCGCCGCGGCCGAGCTGCGCGAGCCGCACCGGGTGGCGCGCTACCTGGAGGACCTCGCCGGTGCCTACCACCGGTTCTACGACAACTGCCGGATCCTGCCCCGCGGCGACGAGGAGATCACCGACACGCACCGCGCGCGCCTGTGGCTCAACGACGCCACCCGCACGGTCATCGCCAACGGACTGGGGCTGCTCGGCGTCACCGCACCTGAACGGATGTAACAAGGAACATGAGGACGCACGAAGCCGGCGCGCTGCACGGCGAGCTCGGCAACCGGGGACCTGCCTGGCTGCGTACCCCCGACGACGTCAACGCACTGGTGCCAGAGCTCTGGCCGAGCGGGGTCACCCGCGACGAGCAAGGTGCGCTGACTGTCGGCGGGCTCGCCGTCGAAACCATCCAGGCGGAGTACGGCACACCCGCGTACGTGCTCGACGAGGACGACCTGCGGGCCCGGGCCCGCGCGTTCAAGGCCGCGTTCGCCGGGCACGACGTCTACTACGCGGGCAAGGCGTTCCTGTGCCGGGCCGTGGTGCGGGCGATCCACGAGGAGGGCCTGTTCCTCGACGTCTGCACCGGCGGTGAGCTGGCCACCGCGCTGGCCGCCGGCATGCCGCCCGAGCGGATGGGCTTCCACGGCAACAACAAGTCGGTGACCGAGTTGGAGCGGGCCGTCGACGCGGGCGTCGGCCGGATCATCGTCGACTCGTTCGACGAGATCGACCGCCTCACGGCCATCGCGCAGGCAAAGAACGTCAGACAAGCCGTCCTCGTACGGGTGACCGTCGGCGTCGAGGCGCACACCCACGAGTTCATCGCGACCGCGCACGAGGACCAGAAGTTCGGCTTCTCGGTCGGCGGCGGAGCGGCGTTCAAGGCGGTCGCCAAGATCCTCGACGACGACGTGCTGGACCTGCGCGGCCTGCACTCGCACATCGGCTCGCAGATCTTCGACGCCAGCGGCTTCGAGGTCGCCGCCCGGCGGGTGCTCGCCCTGCAGGCGCAGGTCCGCGACGCCCGGGGTGTCGAGCTGCCCGAGATCGACCTCGGTGGCGGGTTCGGCATCGCCTACACGACCCAGGACGACCCGTCCGCGCCGGCCGATCTCGCCGAACGCATGATCAAGATCGTCGACGACGAGTGCACGGCGCTCGGCCTGGCCACGCCGAAGCTCTCCGTCGAGCCCGGGCGGGCCATCGTGGGTCCGGCGATGTTCACGTTGTACGAGGTCGGCACCGTCAAGGACGTCGACGGCCTCCGGACGTACGTCAGCGTCGACGGCGGCATGAGCGACAACATCCGGACCGCCCTCTACGGTGCCTCCTACTCGGCGACGATCGCCGGCCGGGCCTCCACCGCCGACCCGATCCTTGCCCGGGTGGTGGGAAAACATTGTGAGTCCGGGGACATCGTTGTTAAGGATGAATTCCTGCCCGCTGACGTGCAGCCCGGAGATCTTCTTGCGGTGCCCGGCACCGGCGCCTACTGCCGGAGCATGGCCAGCAACTACAACCACGTGCCCCGGCCCCCGGTGGTCGCCGTCCGCGGCGGCGCGGCACGGGTGATCGTCCGGCGGGAGACCGAAGCCGACCTCCTGGCATTGGATGTGGGATGAGTAAGAGCGTTCGCCTGGCCCTTCTCGGGTGCGGAACCGTCGGCAGCGAGGTCGTGCGCCTGCTGCACGAGCAGGCCGCCGACCTGACGGCCCGGGTGGGCGCGCCGATCGAGATCGTCGGCATCGCGGTCCGGCGCCCCGGCCGTGACCGCAGCGAGCTGCCCGTCGACCCGAGCCTGTTCACCACCGACGCGCTCGGCCTGGTCAAGCGGGAGGACGTCGACGTCGTCGTCGAGGTGGTCGGCGGCATCGAGCCGGCCCGCACCTGGCTCGTCGAGGCGCTGCGGGCGGGCAAGAGCGTGGTCACCGCCAACAAGGCGCTGCTCGCCGAGGACGGCGGCACGCTGCACGACGCGGCCACCGAGGGCGGCGCCGACCTCTACTACGAGGCGGCCGTCGCGGGCGCGATCCCGCTGCTGCGGCCCCTGCGGGAGTCGCTGCAGGGCGACACGATCACCCGGGTCACCGGCATCGTCAACGGCACCACCAACTTCATCCTCTCGGCCATGGACGCCACCGGCGCCGGCTTCGAGGAGGCGCTGGAGGAGGCGACCGCGCTCGGCTACGCCGAGGCCGACCCGACCGCCGACGTCGAGGGCTTCGACGCGGCGGCCAAGGCGTCGATCCTGGCCTCGCTCGCGTTCCACACCCGGGTCGGCGCGGCCGACGTCTACCGGGAGGGCATCACCGCGGTTACCGCCCGCGACGTCGCCAGCGCCAAGCAGATGGGCAGCACGATCAAGCTGCTCTGCATCGCCACCCGCGCCCTCGACCGCGACGGCCGGCCGAGCGTGAGCGTCCGCGTGCACCCGGCGATGATCCCCACCAGCCACCCGCTGGCAAGCGTCGGCGACGCGTTCAACGCGGTCTTCGTCGAGGCCGAGGCGGCCGGCCAGCTGATGTTCTACGGCCGCGGCGCGGGCGGCGCGCCGACCGCGAGCGCCGTGCTCGGCGACATCGTCGCGGTGGCCCGCAACCAGCTCGCCGGCACGCGGGCCGCGAGCGAGTCGTCGTACGCGGCCCTGCCGATCCGCCCGATGGGCGAGGCGGTCACCCGCTACCACGTGAGCCTCGACGTGGCCGACCGCGCCGGCGTGCTCGCCACCGTCGCCGGCATCTTCGCCAAGCACGACGTCTCGATCGCCACGGTCCGCCAGTCGGGCCGCGGCGACGACGCGGTGCTGGTGATCGTCACCCACGGCGCCCCCGACGCGGCCCTGGCCGCGACCGTGGAGGAGCTGCGGGGCCTCGAGTTCGTCCGCGCGATCGCGAGCGTCCTCCGCGTCGAGGGCGGGGCCTAAGACAGTCGAGGGCGGGGCCTAAGCCACCAGCAGGCGCGCGTAGTTGGCCATCGACCGCTGGTAGCGCGGCAGGTGCGGGGCGAGCGCGGCCACCGCCACCGAGACGGCCTCCCGCTCGCGGCCGACGTCGACCAGCGCGAGCGCCAGAGTCGCGGCGACCGCGTCGTCGAGCTCGTCGCTGCCCGCGGCCCGCTCGGCCGTCAGCAGCGCCACGCTCTCCTGGGCCTGCCCGATGTTGCGCAGCGAGCTGGACATCTGGATGACCGCCCGACGCCGCCGGATGCCGGTCAGCCCGGTCTCGAGCGCCTGCCGGTAGAGCGGCACCGCACGGTCGGAGTGCCCGGTCGAGTCCCAGGCGCAGGCCCGCTCGAACAGCCCGACGGCGCTGTCGGCCGGCAGCTCGGCGGCCAGCTCGCCGATCAGGCGTACGAACTCGTCCTCGGTGTGGTCGTCGAGCGACGCCCACGCCGCGGCCACCCGGCGCTCCCAGTCGGCACTGATGCTGTCGGTCATGGCGATCTCCGTCTCCGCGGCGGCGCGGCCGGTCCGCGCGCTCGGTCCGTCATCCTGGGCGGCCGGTAGGCTCGATCGCGAGTGATTCGGCGACCGCCGAATCTCGGAGGAGCACGCCATCGCCGCCACCCTGCGGTTCACCGCGACCGATCTGCTGCGCTGCCGGTTCGCGATCTCGCCGGCGTTCGAGACGATCTCGGCGATCCGGCTGACGCTGCCGGCAGAGGCCCCGGGTCAGCACGGCCCGTGGCTGGCGGGCGCCGCCGACCGCCTGGGTCGGCTCGATCTGCGGCCGATCACGCTGCTGCAGCCCCGCCGCGGCTACACGCCGGACTTCCTGGCACCGCCGCCGACCGGCGCGCAGGCGACGTTCGACGACGAACTGGCCCGGATCGCCGCCACGCCGGCGGATCGGGTCGCAGCGGAGATCGCACGTTCGCTCGCGGACACCCCCGGCGCGGCCGACAGCGAGGTCGGCCGCTTCCTGCGCGGCGAACCCGGCACGGTCCTCGCCACGCTGACCGGCCTGATCCGCACGGCCTGGCACGAGCTGGTCGAGCCGGTCTGGCCACAGGTGCGGGCGCTGCTCGAAGCCGACGTGAGCTTCCAGACCCGCCGCCTCGCGGAGGGCGGCCTGGACCGCCTCTTCGCCGAACTGCACCCGACGCTGCGCTGGCACGACAACACCCTCATCCGGGCGTACGGCGACGACGACGACCGCGACCTCGCCGGCGCGGGACTGGTCCTCATGCCGAGCGCGTTCAAGTGGGACCAGGTGATCGTCGTGCTCGACGAGCCCTGGCAGCCCACCGTGATCTATCCGGCCCGCGGCACCGGCGGCCTGTGGCAGCGCCCGAGCGGCACCCCCGACGCCGCGCTGGGCCGGCTGATCGGGCGTACCCGAGCCGCCTTGTTGATCGGTTTGGACGAGCCCGCGACCACCACCACGCTGGCGCACCGGCACGCCCTGGCCCCGGCCACCGTCTCCGAGCACCTGACCGTGCTCCGGGACGCGGGCTTCGTCGTCGGCGAGCGGCACCGGCACGAGATCCGCTACCGGCGCTCGGAGCTGGGCACCGCGGCCGTGATCCCGAGCGGTGGAAAAGGCCGGTCCGGCGGATGAAGATCACTAAGCGTGTGCCTACGCTGGCGGTGACGACTCGGATGAGGAGATCGCCATGTGGCGGGGACTGATCGACGCCTACCGCGACCGGCTGCCGGTCACCGACGCGACCCCGGTGGTCACGCTCTACGAGGGCAACACGCCGCTGCTGCCCGCGCCGGTGCTCTCCTCGCGCATCGGCGCCGAGGTGTTCCTCAAGGTCGAGGGGGCCAACCCGACCGGCTCCTTCAAGGACCGCGGCATGACGGTCGCCGTGTCGAAGGCCGTCGAGGCCGGCAACAAGGCGATCATCTGCGCCTCCACCGGCAACACCAGCGCCTCCGCCGCCGCGTACGCCGCCCGCGCCGGGCTCACCTGCGCAGTGCTCGTGCCGCAGGGCAAGATCGCGCTCGGCAAGCTCGCCCAAGCGCTGGTGCACGGCGCCCGGCTGCTGCAGGTCGCCGGCAACTTCGACGACTGCCTCGGGCTCGCCTCGAAGCTGGCGGTGGAATACCCGGTGGCGCTGGTCAACTCGGTGAACCCCGACCGCCTGCACGGGCAGAAGACGGCCGCGTTCGAGATCGTCGAGGCCCTCGGCGAGGCACCGGACATCCACTGCCTGCCGGTCGGCAACGCCGGCAACATCGCCGCCTACTGGATGGGCTACCAGGAGGACGCCGCGGCCGGGCGGGCCACCCGTACGCCGAAGATGTTCGGTTTCCAGGCCTCCGGAGCGGCACCGATCGTCACCGGCAGTGTGGTCCGCGAGCCGTCGACCATCGCCACCGCGATCCGGATCGGCAACCCGGCGAGCTGGACCAAGGCCGTCGACGCGCGCGACGAGTCCGGCGGGCTGATCCACGCGGTCACCGACCGCGAGATCCTGGCCGCCTACCGGATGCTGGCCCGTGAGGTCGGCGTGTTCGTCGAGCTGGGCAGCGCGGCCAGCGTCGCGGGCCTGCTGCAGAGCGCCGCCGCCGGGCTGATCCCGCGCGGGTCGACCGTCGTCTGCACGGTCACCGGGCACGGCCTCAAGGACCCCGAGTGGGCCATTTCCACCGCTCCGTCGCCCACGACCATCCGCAACGACGTGTTGGTGGCCGCCCGGGCGCTGGACCTCGCGTAGGCGTCGTCGCGTCGCACCCCGCGCGGAACGGGGACAACCGACTAAGCCAAAATCTTCCGCATGTCGCTACTCGCCCGGCTCAGTCTTGGCAACCGGGGCCTCGTCGCGCTGATCGCGGTGGTCATCACCCTGTTCGGCGTCTTCACCCTGCCCCAGCTGAAGCAACAGCTCCTGCCGTCATTGGAGTTTCCGGGCGCGTTCATCATCGCGACCTACCCCGGCGCCTCGCCCGAGGTGGTCGAGCAGCAGGTCACCGAGCCGCTGGAGAACAGCATCCAGGGCATCGACGGCCTGTCGAAGGTCAACTCGACGAGCCGTGAGGGCTCGGCGACCGTCCAGGTCGAGTACGAGTTCGGCACCGACCTCGACAACGCCGTCAACCAGATGCAGACGGCGATCAACCGGATCCGCCCGCAGCTGCCCGACAACGTCGACCCGACGGTGTTCGCCGGCAGCACGGACGACCTGCCGGTGCTGGTGCTCGCCGCGACCATCAAGGACGACGAGCGCGCGCTGGCCGACCGGCTGCGCACCCAGGTGGTGCCCGAGCTCGAGGGCATCGACGGCGTGCGCACGGTCAACGTCTCCGGCGCCCGCGAGCAGGTCGTCAAGATCACGCCGAACCTGGCGAAGATGGCCGCGGCCAAGGTGAGCCCGGCCGCGATCGGCGCGGCGCTGCAGGCCAACAGCGTGACCATCCCGGGTGGGTCGATCACCGAGGGCGACAAGACGTACGCCGTGCAGACCGGCACCCAGATCGACTCCCTCGACGACCTCAAGGGCCTCTACCTCCCGGGCGCGGTGCCCGGCACGCCGGCCCGCCTCGGCGACGTCGCCGACGTGGTCGAGGACCTCGCCCCGGCCACGTCGTTCACCCGCACCGACGGCACGGCCAGCCTGGGCATCGAGATCTTCGGGACGCCCGACAGCAACGCCGTGGAGATCTCCCACGCGGTCCGGGACAAGCTCGCCGACCTCGGCACCACGGTCAACTCCGACCTGAGCGTGGTCTTCGACCAGGCCCCGTTCGTCGAGTCCTCGATCGACAGCCTGACCACCGAGGGCCTGCTCGGCCTGCTGATGGCCGTGATCGTGATCCTGGTCTTCCTGCTGTCGGTGCGCTCCACGCTGGTCACCGCGGTCTCGATCCCGCTGTCGGTGCTGGTCGCGCTGATCGTGCTCTACCTCGGCGACTACTCGCTCAACCTGCTCACCCTCGGCGCGCTGACGATCGCGGTGGGCCGGGTGGTCGACGACTCGATCGTCGTCCTGGAGAACATCAAACGACATCTGGCGTACGGCGAGGCCAAACGCACCGCGATCCTCACCGGCGTGCGGGAGGTGGCCGGCGCGGTGACCGCGTCGACGCTGACCACGGTCGCCGTGTTCGCGCCGATCGCGCTCGTCGGCGGCTTCGTCGGGCAGCTCTTCGCGCCGTTCGCGATCACCGTCACGGTGGCGCTGCTGGCCTCGCTGCTGGTCTCGCTCACCGTGATCCCGGTGCTGGCGTACTGGTTCCTGCGCCCGGCCGGCGCCGGCGCCGACGACGAGCGGGTGCGCGCCGCGGCCGAGGCCAAGGAGCGGGACAACCCGCTGCAGAAGGCGTACGTGCCGGTGGTGCGGTTCGCCACCGCGCGGCGCTGGACCACGGTCATCATCGGCCTGGTGGTGCTGATCGGCACGTTCGCGCTCGGCACCCGGCTGGAGACGAACTTCCTCGACGACAGCGGCGGCAACACCTTGTCGATGAGCGAGGAACTGCCGATCGGCAGCGGCCTCGCCCAGACCGACGCGGCCGCCAAGCAGGTCGAGACGATCCTGGCCCGCACCGACGGCGTCGAGTCCTACCAGGTCACCGCCGGCGGCTCCGGCCTGCCGTGGGAGGGCGCGGCGGGCGGCCGCACGGCCACCTACTCGCTGACCTTGCGCGAGGGGGTCGAGTCCGGCGACGTCGAGGCGAAGCTCCGCGACGAGGTCGGCAAGCTGTCCAACGCCGGTGAGTTCACGTTCGGCGGCGGCGGTGGCGCGCAGGCCGACCAGCTCGCGGTCGTGGTCCGCGCGGCCGACCAGGAGGCGCTGGCGGCGGCGGCCGAGCAGGTGCGCGCCGCGCTGGCCGACACGCCGGGCGTGGTCGACGTGCAGAGCGGCCTCGCCGAGAGCTCGACGCGGTTCGACGTCACCCTGAACCGGTCCTCGGCCGCCTACTGGGGCGTGAGCGACGCGTCGGTCGGGCAGGTCGTGGCGGCCGCGATGCGCGGCGCACCGGCCGGCCAGATCACCGTCGACGGCGAGCGTGTCGACGTCGTGGTGCAGGCCGGCGCGGCCCCGACCACCGTCGACCAGTTGCGCGCGCTGCCGCTCGGCCCGCGGCTGCGCAGCGGCCTGCCGCTGACCCTGGGCCACGTGGCCACGGTGGAGAGCGTCGAGGGTCCGGTGGCGATCGACCGGATCGACGGCGACCGCAGCGTCACCATCACCGGCACCGCGACGGGCTCCAACCTGGGCAAGACCACGGCCGACCTGACCAAGAAGCTGGACGGGCTGACCCTGGGCGGCGGCGCGACGTGGGAGATCGGCGGTGTCAGCGCCGACCAGGCCGACGCGTTCGGCGACCTGCTCCTCGCCGTGCTCGCCGCGATCGCGATCGTCTTCGTGATCATGGTGGCCACCTTCCGGAGCCTGGTGCAGCCGCTGATCCTGCTGGTTTCGGTGCCGTTCGCGGCGACCGGCGCGATCGGCCTGCTGCTGCTGACCGGCACCCCGTTGGGCGTCCCGGCGCTGATCGGCATGCTGATGCTCGTCGGCATCGTGGTCACCAACGCGATCGTGCTGATGGACCTGATCAACCAGCACCGCGACCAGGGCATGAGCGTGCGCGACGCGGTCATCGAGGGTGGCCGGCGCCGGCTGCGGCCGATCCTGATGACGGCGGTCGCGACGATCTTCGCGCTGCTGCCGATGGCGCTCGGCCTGACCGGCGAGGGCGGCTTCATCTCGCAGCCGCTCGCGATCGTCGTGATCGGCGGCCTGATCACCTCGACGCTGCTCACGCTCGTGCTGGTGCCGACCCTCTACACGATGGTGGAAGGCACCAAGGAGCGGTTCCGGCTGCGCCGGGGCGGCGTCGTGGCGGCCGCGGGCCCGGACCCGGTCACCAACGGGCACGGTCCGAAGAACTTCGACGACGTCGCGCCCAACCAGGTCACGACGCCGGCCGGCTCGCCCCTGCAGCGCACCGCGGACCCGGACCCGAGCCGGCCGTCGGCCGCGCTGTTCGAGGGCACCGACCAGTTCGAGGTGCTGCGCCTGCCGCGCAACCGCCCGCGCCCGCCCAGCGAGGACTGAGCGCAGGAAAGGGGCGGGGGTAACTTCTCGGAGTGCCCCCGCTCCTTTCGCTGCTGACCCGTAACCCCGATTTCCGCCGGCTGTTCCTGGCCGAGCTCGTCGTCTTCGGCTCCGACTGGTTCGTCATGGTGCCGTTGCTGGTGCTGCTGCCCGAGCTGACCGGCAGCGGCACGTGGGGCGCCTACGTGCTGGCCGCCGACACCGGGATCACCGCTCTCGTGCTGCCGTACGCCGGCACGATCGCGGACCGGCTCGACCGCCGGCGGGTGATGATCATCGCGAACCTGGCCTGCCTCGGCGTGCTGCTGCTCCTGCTGCTGGTGCGCAGCTCCGGCACCGCCTGGCTGGCCATCGCCGTGGTCGGTGGGATGGCGGTGGCCAAGGGCTTCTACTCGCCGGCGGCCTCGGCCGCACTGCCCAATGTGGTGCGGCCGGAGGATCTCGGGCTGGCCACCACGCTGGCCGGCTCCGCGTGGGGCACCATGGCCGTGCTCGGCGCCTCGCTCGGCGGCATCCTCACGGCTGTGCTCAGCCCGTACGCCTGCTTCTGGATCGCCGCCGTCGCGGTGGCCGGCGCGGCCGTGCTGGCCGGGCGGATCCGGGGGCCGCTGCAGGCGCCGCGGGACGCGGCGGAGCCGACCGCCCGGGCGTTCGCCGCGATCGGCGAGGCGCTGCGCTACATCGCCCACCGCCCGACCGTGCGGGCGCTGGTGACGGTGAAGTCCGCGGTCGGCCTGGGCAACGGCGTGCTGACCGTGTTCCCGTTGCTCGCCGGCGTCTACGGTGCCGGCCCGATCGGCGCCGGGCTGCTGTTCGCGCTGCGGGGGCTCGGCGCGGTGGTCGGGCCGTTCGCGCTGCGGCCGGTGCTGACCCGGCGGGCGTTGCTGCTGCCGGGGCTCGCGCTGTCGATGTCGACGTACGGGCTCGCGTACCTCGGCGTCTCGGTCCTGACCTGGTTCCCGCTCGTGCTCGTGCTGGTCTTCGTGGCCCACTTCGCCGCCGGCAGCAACTGGACCATGTCCAACTACGCGCTGCAGACGGAGGTGCCGGACCGCCTGCGTGGGCGGGTGTTCGCGACCGACCTGATGGTGGCGACGCTGGCCGTATCGCTCAGCCAGCTCGGCGTGGCGACGGTGGTCGACACCCTCGACGAGCGGGTCATCCTGGCCGGCTGCGGCGCGGTGACGCTGGTGTACGCGGTGGGCTGGTGGCTGGCCACCCGGCGGCTGTCGCTGACGAGCGCTCCTGCGGTATCGTAGTGATATCACTCTGATACTGGGAGGGTATCCATGGAGAAGCGAGCCTTCCGGCTGCCGGGGTTCGTCGCGCTGTTGCTGGTGTTGGTGCTGGTGGCGGTGGCGCTGGTGATCGGCATCGCGGTGCCCGACCCGGCGACCGCGGCGGTGGCGATCGTCCTCGGCGTGATCGTGCTCCTCGCCGCGACCGGGTTCGTCGTCGTCAACCCCAACGACGCGCAGGTCGTGCAGTTCTTCGGCCGCTACGTCGGCTCGATCCGCGACGCCGGGTTCTTCTGGACCTGGCCGCTGACCGCCCGGCGCCGGATCACGCTGCGCGTGCGCAACTTCGAGACGCAGAAGCTCAAGGTCTCCGACGCCGACGGCAATCCCGTGGAGATCGGCGCGGTCGTGGTGTGGCGGGTCGTCGACTCGGCCAACGCGGCGTTCGGCGTCGACGACTACGTCCGCTACGTCGCGGTGCAGGCCGAGGCCGCGGTCCGGCACATGGCCACCACCTACCCCTACGAGACGCACGACAGCGGCGCGACCAGCCTGCGGGACGCCACTGTGGTCAGTGAGCAGCTCACCGCGGAGCTGGCCGAGCGGTTCGCGCTGGCCGGCGTCGAGGTGCTCGAGTCGCGGGTGACGCACCTCGCCTACGCGCCCGAGATCGCACAGGCCATGCTGGCGCGGCAGCAAGCCTCCGCCATCGTGGCCGCCCGTTACAAGATCGTGGAAGGCGCGGTCGGCATGGTCTCCAGCGCGCTCGACAAGCTCAGCGAGCAGCACGTCGTCGAGCTCGACGAGGAGCGCAAGGCGCAGATGGTGGCCAACCTGCTGGTGGTGCTCTGCGGCGACCGCGCCGCGTCGCCGGTGGTCAACGCGGGCACGCTGTACTGAGGCATGGCCGAGCGCAAGAAGCTGCTGCTGCGGCTCGACCC
>NZ_JBFAIU010000090.1:0-23495 GCF_040654855.1 Asanoa sp. NPDC050611 | reverse complement strand
GGGGGGGCGGGGGGGGCCGGCCCGCCGGCGGCCGGGGTGGGCGGCCGGCCGCCGCCCCACCACGGTCCCGCTCGGTGGAGGTCCGGGTCGTATTGGTCATCGTGCCGGTTGACGTGCTACCTGTTCGCGGCCGCGGTCTGCGCGGCGGCGAGCGCTTCCTGCGGGTTCTTCGCGCCGCTGAGCGCCGCCTGGACCGCGGTCCACAACGGTTCGGAGATCTTCGGGTACTTCGTGCCGAGGTTGTCGCCCGTGCGACCACGGGCCGCCCTGACGGCCTCCACCCAGACCTTGAGCTTGGGGTCGGCGGCCACCTGGCGTTCCTGCACCGCGGCGACGGGTGCGACGTAGGAGAGCGTCGAGTCGGTCGTGAGCAGGTTGTCGCCGCTGGTCAGGCAGGCGACCAGTTGTTGCGACGTCGAGTACCGGCCGGTTTCGCGTTGGACCGGGATGGACACGAACTCGCCACCGGTCGGCGCCGGCGCCGGGCCGCCCGTGCTGGCCGGGATCGCGATGATGCCGTACCCGAAAGCGAGCTTCTCGGCGTTGCCCAGTTGCCAGGTGCCGTTCTCGGCGAATGCGAAGTCGCCGGTGGCGAACTCCTGCCAGCTCGTGGTCTGGGTGTTGTTGATGACGGAGTTCGGGGCGTAGCCCTGCTTGAGCCAGTCGGTCCACAGTGTCAGCGCGGACACCGCCTCCGCCGAGTC
Source organism: Asanoa sp. NPDC050611 (assembly GCF_040654855.1). Taxonomy (NCBI): domain Bacteria; kingdom Bacillati; phylum Actinomycetota; class Actinomycetes; order Micromonosporales; family Micromonosporaceae; genus Asanoa; species Asanoa sp. NPDC050611. Next base: position 22,791 of record NZ_JBFAIU010000090.1, on the reverse strand, counting down.
CAAACTGGTCAGTTGCGCGCCGGAACCCCAGAACCACGGCAGGAACTGGAAGCTGCCCTCCTCGGTGCCGATCGCGGAGAAGGTGATGCCCTTCTTCCCCGCAGCCTTGACCTTGGTCAGCGCCGCGGTCAGCGACGGCCAGTCCTTGATCGAGGCGGGATCGACGGCCGCCTTGGCCAGCAGATCCTTGTTGTAGTAGAGGGCGAGGGTGTTCGCACCGATCGGCACCCCGTAGGTCTTGCCTCCGCTCTGGCCGGCGCTGAGCAGGTTGGCCTCCATGCTCGACACGTCCAGCTTGTTCTCCTCGGTGGTGGTCAGCGCGCCGGCCTCGGCCAGCGTCGAGATGACCGGGTTGTCGACGACCAGCACGTCTGGCGAGTTCCCCTGCTGGGCGGCGAGCAGCGCCTTGTTGGTCAGGTCGGTGGTGTCGTAGCCGGTCCGCTCGACGGTCACCCCGGCGGCGGTACCGCACTTCTTGAGCAGTGCGACCCAGTCGGAGTCGTCGGCGAACTGGGGGTACGGGTCCCAGACGAGGTAGGCGCCACCGCCCTCGGCGGGGCTGTCGGTGGACGACGAGCAGGCGACCGTCGTCACGGCGGAGAGGACTATCACGGCGACGGCGGCCAGGCGCCGCAGTCGGCTGAGCCTTGTCATGTGCTGCCTCATTTCGCGTGGCGAACCGATTCGACGAATCGGTTCGCCCGAAGATAGGACTGTCCATACTCGGCGGTCAAGGGATGATCGGGTACGCGGGCGAGGGGGTCACGAGAGAGCCATCTGCCGCGCTCGGCCGATTCATTGACATCCTTGAGTCCCGGTCATACGATCCTGGCGAATCGATTCGCAGTGCAGCCTCCGGAGCGCGTCCCCGCCCCACCAAGGAGCCGCCCGTGAAACTCCGTCCCGCGGCGACCGTCACCCGACTCGTGGTCGGTCTGCTCGCCACCGCCGCCACCGTGACCGTCGCCGCGTCTCCGGCCCAGGCCGCCGACGAGTCGATCAGCGTCAACTTCGCCACGACCACGGGCACGCCGACCTACCGCGCGTCCGGCTGGATCTACGGCATGACCGAGAACGCCAGCGGCCCGGCCGACCACTTCTACCGAGACGTCAAGTTCCAGTACATGCGCGCCGGGGGTGCGCAGCTGGCCGGCAGCGGCTGGGTCGGCGGGACCTACGACCGCCGGTGGACCTCCACCCTCGCCCAGGCCCGCCGGACCGCCGCCCTCGGCGGCACGTTCATCCTCCTGCCGCACGACCTGTGGGGCGCGGACGGCGCCGGGATCTCCCGCTTCCCCGGCGACAACGGCAACTGGACCGACTACGACGCCTTCCTGAGCCGTCTCGTCAACGACGTCCGGGCGTCCGGGCTGTCCGTGCAGTGGGACATCTGGAACGAACCCAACATCACCATCTTCTGGAACCGCCCGATCTCGCAGTACCTCGAACTGTGGCGGCGCACCTACCAGCGCATCCGGGCGGAGTTCCCCAACCAGCTCATCGTCGGACCGAGCTGCGCCTGCGTGCCCTCCACGAACCACACCTTCTGGAACCAGTACCTGGACTTCGTGCGCTCCACGAACACGGTGCCGGACATCGTCAGCTGGCACTCGCTGCCGGGCGACCCGGTCGCCAACGTCGCCGCCGCCAACGCGACCCTCGACCCGCGCGGCATCGCCCATCCCCGTCCGTACCAGATCAACGAGTACGGGGCGCCCGACGAGCAGAACCCTGCCGACGGCGCCTGGTACATCGCGCGCCTCGAACGCGCCCGTGCGGACGGCCTGCGGGCGAACTGGGCCGGCGGCGGCAACCTGCACAACGACATCGCCAACCTGCTGGTCCGCAACCCGGCCGGCCAGCATCAGCCCAAGGGTGAGTGGTGGGCCTACCGCTACTACGGATCCCAGACCGGGCAGGCGGTCGCGGTGACGGCGAGCCAGTCCTACGACGCGTACGCCACGAAGGCGACCGGCGAGGCGAAGGTTCTCGTCGGCGGTGGTCGTACCACCGGGAACCTGACCGTCAACCTGCAGCGGCTGGACACCACCAGCGACATCGTGCAGAACAACCAGGTGCGGGTCCGCACGCAACGGGTCCCGAACAACGGTGGCGGCGCCGTGCAGGGCCCGGTCACCGTGTCGAACAGCGTGGTCACCGTCGTCAACAACAGCGTCACCGTGACCCTGCCGTACGCGAACCAGACCGACACGTACACCGTCACGCTGTTGCCGCCCTCGGACGGCGGCTTCCAGTCGGTAGCCGTGGCCCAGCACTCCCAGCAGTGCCTGGACAACACCGGCCTGATCTCCACCGACGGCAATGCCCAACAGCAGTTCTACTGCGAAGGCGGCGACCAGCAGCTGTGGAACTTCCGCCCGGTCGCCGGCGTGGCAGACACGTACACGGTGGTCAACCAGCAGAGCGGCAAGTGCCTCGACGTCAACGGCGTCTCGACCGCCAACGGCGCCGCCGTGATCCAGTGGACCTGCCAGAACGGCCTCAACCAGCAGTTCACCCTCCGGAAGGTGACCTACTCGGGCAACGACTCGCACGACTACCAACTCGTCGCCCGGCACAGCGGCAAGTGCGTCGACGTCAGCGGCGTCTCCACCGCGGCGCGGGCGCCGATCATCCAATGGACCTGCAACGCGAGCGGCCAGGGCAGCCCGCTGAACCAGACGTGGCGGATCTGGGGTCGCTAGTCCAGCCAGCCATCGGCACTCATCCTCGAGGAGCTATTCGTGCGACTGCGAAGCCGTCCCCTTCGACGTCCCCCCGCTCTGGCCGGTGCGCTGACCGGCCTCGTCCTGGTGGCAACGCTCGCCGGTGCCGCGCCCGTGTCGGCCGCCGCCATCGAACCGGGGCAGAGCACCCGGATCGTCGGCGTTCAGTCCGGCCGCTGCCTGGACGTCGCCAACGCCAGCACCGCCAACGGAGCCGCGACCCAGCTGTGGGACTGCCAGGGCGGCGCCAACCAGGCCTGGACCTGGACATCGACCAGACAGCTCATGGTGTACGGCAACAAGTGCCTCGACGCCTCGGGTCAGGGCACCGCCAACGGCACAGCTGCGATCATCTGGACCTGCAACGGCCAGACCAACCAGCAGTGGAACGTCAACTCCAACGGCACCATCACCGGGGTGCAGTCCGGGCTGTGTCTTGACGCCAACGCCAACGGCACCGCGAACGGCACGAAGGTCCACCTGTGGGCGTGCAACGGCGGCGCCAACCAGCAATGGACGTCGCCGGCCACGCAGCAGCCGACCGGCGCGCGCCCGTGCGACATCTACGCCTCCGGCGGCACCCCGTGCGTCGCGGCGCACAGCACGACGCGGGCGCTCTACGGGGCGTACGCGGGCAACCTCTACCAGGTACGGCGCTCGTCGGACAACGCCACCCGCGACATCGCGGTATCGAGCACGGGTGGCACTGCCAACGCAGCGACACAGGACGCCTTCTGCGCCAACACCAGCTGCGTGATCACGGTCGTGTTCGACCAGTCCGGACGCGGAAACGACCTTTGGTACCAGGGGTCGAGCGTGGTCCCGGGCTCGCCGCAGAGCAGGCCCGCGGTCGCGACGTCGGAGTCCCTGACGGTGGGCGGTGCCAAGGCGTACTCGCTGTACATCAACCCCGGCAACAGCTACTGGCGGGACGGGCATCTGACCGGCGTGCCGACCGGTGCCGCGCCCGAGGGCATGTACATGGTGACCAGCGGCGCCCACGTCAACGGTGGCTGCTGCTTCGACTACGGCAACAGCGAAACGACCAGAAAGGCCGACGCCGCCGGCGCGATGGACGCGATCAACTTCAGCACCCAGTGCTGGTTCGGCGGCTGTTCCGGCTCGGGCCCCTGGGTGCAGGCAGACCTGGAGTGGGGCCTGTTCTCCGGCGGAAGCCAGAGCTGGAACTCGAACCAGCGCGCCTTCACCAGCAAGTTCGTCACCGCGACGCTGAAGAACAACGGCACGACCCGCTTCGCCATCAAGGGCAGCAACGCCCAGTCCGGCAGCCTCTATACGCTCTGGGACGGCTCGCTTCCGTCGGGATACAGCCCGATGCGGAAGCAGGGCGCGATCATCCTGGGCAGTGGCGGTGACTGTTGCAAACCCGACGGCGGCGCCAACCTCAGCGCCGGCACCTTCTACGAAGGGGCGATGGTGGCCGGCTATCCGTCCGACGCGACGGAGAACGCGGTACAGACCAACGTGGTGGCGGCCGGCTACCGCTGACGCGGGTGCCACCCCGCTCTACCCGTCCCTCGCGGCGGACCTGTTCCGTCCCGGCACACGCCACATGCTGAAACGGGCGACACAGCGGTGAGCGAGATCGTGCCGGGCGGCTTCCTCCGGCTGCCCACCGGTCGGCTGACAGCCGCAGCTCGACGGCCGCGTCGCCGCGGCGCGGCTGGCCATCGCCCAGCCCGTGACCTCATGGGACCTCGCCGTGCGAGCCGGCGAGGACCCGTCCACGCTGGCACCCGGATACTTCTTCGGCGTCGGAGTGGACACGGGCACGATGGCGCTCTTCGACGAGGCCGCGCACGAGGCGGTGGGCCGCAACACTCACGGTGTGGCTAGAGAACTCAACGTCATGCGAATGGACGGTCACAGTCTCTGCTCGGAGTCCGGACGTGCCGTGTCCGGTCACCGGTCCACGCCGCTTCGAGGATCGCGGTCAGGCTGGCGGTGTCGGTCGGGCCCGGATGGTTCTGGATCAAGCGGGTGACGCCACCGGCCATCTCCGCGAAGCGCGGGAGGTCGGCGCGTGCCACGCCGATGTCCGCCAAGGTAGGAGGGATGCCGATGTCGGCAAGGAGCCGGTCGAGCCAGGTGAGGAATGTGTCCGCGGCCTCGGCATCCGAGGCGTCGGTCACGTCGAGCCCGCACACCGTGGCGAGGGTGGCCAACCGGTCGCCGATGGCATCCCTGGCCGCGTCGAGCGCGTACGGCAGTAGCAGCCCGACGCCCAGGCCGTGCGGTGTGTGCGTGGCTGCGCCGATGGGGTACTGGAGGGCGTGCGGAGCCGCGTTGCCCGCGTGGGAAAAGGCGAGTCCCGCGAGCATGGAGCCGTAGGACATGTCCGCGCGCGCGTCCGTGTCGCGTCCGTCTTTGACGGCACGGCGCAAGCTACGGGCGATCCGCTCCGCGGCCAGGAGTGCGTAGTGGTCGGTGATCGGGTTGCGGCCGAGGAAGACCTGCTCCACCGGGTCGCGCGGTTCGTGGGCCCGGGGTCGCGCGGTGTAGCTCTCCACCGCGTGACAGAACGCGTCGATGCCGGAATGGGCGGTGACGGCGGGAGGGCAGGTGTAGGTGAGTTCGGGGTCGACGATGGCGAAGTCGGGCACGATGTGGACGCTGGAAACCCCCACCTTCAACTCGCGGTCCGGGTCGGTCAACACCGAGACGGGAGTTAGCTCGGAGCCGGTGCCTGACGTCGTCGGGACAGCCACGAGGGCCATCGTCGGCCCCGGCACCTTCGACTCGCCGTAGAAGTCGCGGGGCGTCCCGCCGTGGCGCCGGATGACGCCGACGATTTTGGCTAGGTCGATCACCGTGCCACCCCCGATGGCGAGGAGCACGTTCGCGTCCACCTTCGCGGCGGCCGAGACGGCCAGGTCGACATCGGCGAGCGGTACGTCCGGCGTCGCGTCGGAGAACACCTCGACGGCCTCGACCTTGTCCCGCACGGCGGCCACGATCGCGGCCACGCCCGGCTGCCCCAGCAGGACCTGGTCGGTCACGATGAGGACTCGCGAGCCACACTCGGCGACCACTCGTGGGATGTTCTGTGCGACCCCTTCGCCAACTATCAGCTGGCGTGGTCCGCGGACGGTCTCAAGCATGTCAGCGCCTCTCTGGAGCGTCGGCTCCCGTCGCCCTGGTGCGGCCCGGTCACGGTAGGTCGATCGCCGCGTAGGTCAGGTCGAGGTACTCGAGGATGCCTTCGTGTGACCCCTCCTTGCCGATCCCGGACTGCTTCACGCCTCCGAACGGAGCTGACGGGTCCGATATCAGACCACGGTTGATGCCGACCATTCCCGTATCCAGCCCGTCGGTGAACCGGAGCGCCCGCTGGAGGTCCCGGGTGAAGACGTATCCGACCAGGCCGTGCTCGGTGTCGTTGGCCTTCGCCATCACCTCGTCGTCAGACGTGAACGCGATGATCGGCGCCACCGGGCCGAAGATCTCCGCCTGCAGCATCCGCGCGTCGTCGGGCACGTCGACGAGGACCGTAGGCGGGTAGAAGTGGCCTGGGCCATCCGGACGCTCGCCGCCCACCAGGACCCGGGCGCCGCGATCGACCGCGTCGGCGACGAGCTCGTCAATCTTGGCGACCGATGCCTCGTCGATCAACGCCCCGACGTCCACGCCGTCGTCGAGACCGTGGCCCACCGAGAGCGCGCCCATCCGCTCGGCGAAGCGCGCCGTGAATTCCTCCCGCACCGGCTCCTCGACGTAGATCCGGTTGGCCGCGATGCAGGACTCCCCGATGTTGCGCATCTTGGCCACCATGGCACCGTCGAGCGCGACGTCCAGGTCAGCGTCGGCGCACACGATCAAGGCGGCGTTGCCGCCCAGTTCCATCGAGGTGCGCAGCACGTTGTCCGCGGCCTGTCGTAGCAGCGCACGCCCGACCTCGGTCGACCCGGTGAACGAGAGCTTGCGGGTCCGAGCGTCGGCCAGCAGCGCGGAGACCACCTCGCTGGCACGCTTGGTGGTCACCACGTTGACGACGCCCGGGGGAACGCTGACCTCCTCCATGATGCGGGCCAGGAACAGCATGGTGAGCGGCGTCTGGGCTGCCGGCTTGGTGATCGTCGTGCAGCCCGCCGCCAGCGCGGGAGCGATCTTGCGAGCGCCCATGGCCAACGGAAAGTTCCATGGCGTCACGAAGACGCACGGTCCGACCGGCTTCGGCACGGTGAGGATGCGATATCCACCTGAGGGGGCGGTGCTGTAGCGCCCCTCGACGCGCACCGCCTCCTCGGCGAACCAACGGAAGAACTCGGCGCCGTAGGCCACCTCTGCCCGAGCCTCGGCGAGCGGCTTGCCCATCTCGAGCGTTATCAGCCGGGCGAGCTCCTCGGATCGCTCGGTCAGTGCCCGGTGCGTCGCGGTCAACAACTCCGACCGTTTCCGCGGCGGGGTCGCCGCCCACTCCGCCATCGCCGTGCTCGCCGCGTCCAGTGCGGCGAGCCCGTCAACGACGTAGGCGTCCGCCACCTCGGCGATGGTCTTGCCGGAGGCCGGGTCCTCGACGGCAAACGTGGCTCCACTCGCGGCGTCGCGCCAGGCGTCGCCGATCCGGAGCCGCCGGTGCTCGGGGGCCAGGACGTTCATCGGGTCACTCATCTGCGTCCGCTCCTGTGGTGTTCTTGGTGATGTCCGGCGCAGGGCGAAACCCCGCGCCACCGATCGCCTTCTCGGGGTGCGGGCGCACGTTGCCGTCGCCCGGCGCGGTTACCGCCCGGCCTCGGACAGCGACACCCCGGTGCCCGCGTCGAACAGGTGCGCACGGTCCAGGTCGACCGTGACGAGCAGCCGCTCGCCCGGCGTACCGGTGATGGTGGGTCGTGCTTTGACCTTGAGGATCTGCGACCCCACTCGGACGTCGACCACCGTTCGGTCGCCGAGCGGCTCAAGCCCGTAGAGCTCCCCCGACAACGACGCGTTCCCACGCTGCTCGACGGACAAGTCCTCGGCGCGCAGGCCCAGCAGCAGCGGACGACCGTCCTGCGCCGTGGTCCAGCGGGGCCGCGGCAGCGTCCAGCCTTCCGTACCGACCAGACGATCTCCCTCGGCGTGGCAGGCGAGCAGGCTGATCGGCGGGCTCCCCACGAATCCCGCGACCCACTGGTTGGCCGGACGCTCGTACACCTCGGTCGGTGTTCCGACCTGTTGCACCTTCCCCTCCTTGAGGACCGCGACCTGGTCGGCCATGGACAGGGCCTCGACCTGGTCGTTGGTCACGTAGACGAAGGTCGCGCCGAGGCTCCGGTGGATGCGGGTGAGCTCGGTGCGCATCTCGACGCGGAGCTTGAGGTCGAGGTTCGTCAGTGGCTCGTCCATGAGAAACGCGCGCGGGTTACGGACCAGCGCGCGGGCCAGGGCGACACGCTGCATCTCACCGCCCGACAGCTGCGCGGGACGACGCCGCAGCAGACCTTCGATGTGCAGCAGGTTCGACATCCGCTCGACGGCAGCGGCGATCTCGCTCGAAGAACGGCGACGTGCCCGCAGCGGCGAAGCGATGTTCTCGTACACCGTGTGTCGCGGGTACAGGGCGTAGCTCTGGAAGACCATGGCCAGGTCGCGTGCGGCCGGGGCGTCACCGGTCGCGTCCCTCCCGTCCAGATGCACCGACCCGGCGTCGAGCTTCTCGAGGCCGGCGATCGCTCGCAGGGTCGTCGTCTTGCCTGCCCCGGAGGGTCCGAGGACGACGAAGAACGAGCCCTCCGGGACGTCCAACGTCACCCCGTCCAGGGCCCTGACCTTGCCGAAGGACTTGCACAGCCCGTGCACTGCCACGGTTCCCATCAGGCCACCAGCTCTTCCGTGCGCGGGTCGTAGACCGTCGGGGGCCCGCCGGTGTGCCGCAGCCCGACCGGTGCGTCAGCGGCGAAACGGCCGGTCGGTGGCATCCGAACCCGTACGTCGCGCTGGCCGCCGTGGTCAACGACATAGATGATCTCGTCGCCCAGCCACTCCGCCGAGACCACGCGGGCCGGGACCGAACGTTCCGCTCCTGGTTCGGTTACTTCCAGCGCCTCCGGACGGACGCCAGCGACCAGGCAACGGTCGCGCGGCAGACCTTGCGGTGGCGTGAGGGCCAGTCCGCCCTGACTGCGCAGCTTCCCGTCGGCCACCTCCACCTCGATCAGGTTCATCGGCGGGGAGCCGATGAACGCGGCGCAGAAAAGAGTCGCCGGACGGTCGTAGACCTCCAGCGGCGTGCCGATCTGCTCGACGCGGCCCTTGTTGAGGATGGCGATCCGGTGACCGAGCGACATCGCCTCGACCTGGTCGTGGGTGACGTAGACCATGGTCGTGCCCAGCTCCCCCTGGAGGTGTTTGATCTCGGTGCGCATGTCGGCCCTCAGCTCCGCGTCCAGATTGGTGAGAGGCTCGTCCATGAGGAATGCACGCGGTCGTCGCACCAGGGCGCGCGCGAGCGCGACGCGCTGCTGCTCCCCGCCGGACAGCCGGCGCGGTCGCCGGTCCAGGAGCGGACCGAGCCGCATCAGCCGGGCCGCCTCGTCGACCCGCTCGCGCACCTCGGCCTTGGGCAGTCCCTCAGCCCGCAGTGGGAACGCCAGGTTGTCGCGGGTTCGCAGATGCGGGTAGAGAGCGTAGAACTGGAACACCATGGCGATGTCGCGCTCGGCGGGCGGCAGGTCGTTGACCAGCGTGTCGCCGATGCGGATGTCGCCCGTCGTCTGCCTCTCCAGGCCGGCTATGGCGCGCAGCGTGGTCGTCTTGCCGCAACCCGAAGGGCCGAGCATCACGAACAGCTCGCCGTCGCGGATGGACAGCTCCACGTGATCGACTGCGACCGTCCCGTCCGGGTAGCGCTTGTGCAGGGCGGTCACCTCGATGCCCGCCATCAGCGTCGCACCGCCCCGAGCGTCACACCGGCGACGAGGTGCTTGCGCACCAGGTAGGCGAAGACGAGCACCGGTAGGGCGAACACCACGGAGGAGGCGGCCACAAGACCCCAGTCCACAGTGGTGCCACCGATGAGGCCGGCGATGGCGGGTGGGGCCGTCCGCACGTCGTCGCTGGAGGTAAGGAAGATGGCGAACACGAACTCGTTCCACGAGAAGATGAGCGCGAAGACCGCCGTCGCGGCGATTCCGGGCACGAGCAGGGGAAGGGTAAAACGCCGGAACGCCTGCAAGCGGGTGTAGCCGTCGAGCATGGCGGCATCCTCGTATTCCGCGGGCACCTCGTCGACGAACCCCTTCATCATCCAGATCGTGAACGGCAGGTTGTACGCGGCGTAGATGAGGATCAGGCCGAGTTCGGTGTCGATGAGTCCGACCTGCCGGTACATGAGAAAGATCGGAATCACGACCACCACGGGCGGCATGAAGCGGGTCGACAGGATGAAGAACAGCTGGTCCTTCTTGGCCTTCATGGCGAAGCGGGAGTAGGCCCAGGCCGCCGGGACCCCCAGCACGGTAGCCAGCAACGTGGAGACCCCGGCGACCACGACGGAGTTGAGGAACGAGACGGACAAGCCCGAGCGACCGCCGCCGGACGCGACGAACACGTCCTTGAAATGGTCCATGGTGACCTGGAAGTCGAAGAACTTGGCCGGGATGGCGTAGACGTCCCGGTTCTCCTTGATGGACGTCTCGATCATCCAGAGCACCGGGAAGAGCATCACGACGGCCAGTACGGTCAGGAGGGCGACCTCGAGCACGGAGCGGCCCCGGCCGCCAAGGCGGCGCGTGGGGGACGTGTGACCCCGGACAGGATCTGCGGACACGGCCTCGTTGACGGAGACGCCCATCAGTCCTCCTTGAGCTTGTTCAAGTAACGCAGGTAGAGCTGCGTGAGGACGATGACGACGAGGACCATGAGGATCCCGTACGCCGACGCGGTTCCGGTGTTGAAGCCCAGGAACGCGACCTTGTAGACGTGGAACGACAACGTCTCGGTGGAGACCCCCGGACCTCCGTTGGTGAGGATGTAGACGAGGTCGAACAGCCGGAAGGCCTCGATGGCCCTGAACAGCACGGCAATGAGGAGCAGCGGCCACACCAGCGGAAGAGTGATGGTGCGGAACCGGAACCACTCGGACGCGCGGTCGATCGAGGCGGCCTCGTACAGGTACTTGGGAACCGCGGTAAGGCCGGCAAGTGCGATGAGCATGATGAACGGCGTCCATTGCCAGGTGTCGACCACGATCAGGGAGATCAATGCCGTTCGCTGCCGGGTGAGCCACTCCACCTGCCCCAGGCCGAGCGAGCCGAGCATGCTGTTGACCACGCCGAATTGCGCGTCGAGCATGAATCGCCAGAACAGACCGACCACGACGGGCGACAGCATCATCGGAACGAGGAACAGCGTGGTCAGCAGTCCCCGCCCGTGCGTGCGTCGCGAGATCAGGTAGGCGATGACGAAACCGAGCACGGTCTGCAGGCCGACCGCGCCGACCACGTAGATCAACGTCGTCAGGGCCCGCTGGTGGACCTGCGCCGAAGCGAGGACCGCGGTGTAGTTCCCGAACCCGATGAAACGAGCGGGCCCCCCACGGGTGGCCGAGTAGTCGGTGAAGGACAGGTACACGGCCCATAGCAACGGAAACACCGACATTGCGAGCAACAGCAGCAGCGCGGGGGAGACGAGGGCCAAGGCGAGCCCGCGGTCGCTCAACCGGCGGGACCGACCCGGTGCAGGCGGCGTCGCGGACGCCGCCTGCCCGGGGTGGTCGGTCGTCAGAGGGACGGGGTCACTCACAGCACGCCGCCGCCCTTGCGGCTGGAGTCGAGCACGCCCTGCTGCTCCTTGGCGATGTCGTCGAGCGCTTCCTTCGGCTTCTTCGCGCCATTGAGAGCGGCGTTCACGTTGGTGTTCTCGATGTCGACGAGGCGTGCGTACTCGGGCACGTTCCACATGTCCCGCATCCGCGGAACCGAGTCGGTGTACACCTGGTTGAACGGCGCGGCATTGAGGAACTCGGGCGACTCCAGGGCGTCCGTACGCGATGGCACGCCACCAGCCGCGGCCCACTTCTTCTGGATGTCAGCCCGCTCGAACCACTTCATGAAGTTCAGGGCCTCCGCCTGGTTGGCCGCGGAGGAGTAGGCCGACACGTGCATCCCCATACCGCCGAGAGGCACCAGGTTCGTCTTCTGGCTCGGCAGGGTGGCAAAACCCAGCTTGTCGAGAATCTGCTCCCGCGTGGTGCCGAGCGTCGACTGCTTCGGGTCGAGCAGGCCGCCGCTCGCGGCGATCCAGTTGAACGCGATACATGCCTTGCCCTGGGCGACCGCCGCGTTCACCTCATCGATGAACCAGTTGCCGGACCCCGTGGCGGTCAGCGGCTTCATCTTGTTGACCAGGACGTCCATCGCCTCCTGGCCCGCGGCGTCGTTGAGGACGCCCTCGATCTTGCGGGTCTTGGAGTCCCAGAGGTTGCCGCCGTAGACGCCGTTGACCGTGTTGTAGGTTACGGCCGCGGCGTCGGAGCCGTTGGCCTGGTGGAACGCCAGCCCGCTGACGCCGGGGTTGTCCGCCTGGCACTTCTCGGCGACTGAGATCATCTCGTCCCAGGTCTGCGGTGGCTTGTCGCCGATCAGGTCCTTGCGGTAGATCATCGTCCAGGTGTCGCCGAGCAGCGGCAGGCCGTACAGGCTGGCGCTCTCGTCGCGCTTGCCGGTCTCCGCCTGGGGGAACTGGCCGTAGGCCGCCAGGAGGTACGGGTTGTACGCCTTGACGTCGATGTTGTTCTTGACGAAGTCGGTGATGTCGAGGATGTTGCCGTTCGTTACGGCCTCGCCGATGTGTTGCGAGTCCAGGATCGCGATGTCGAAGTCGGTCTTGCGCGCGGCGAACTGGGTGAACATCGCATCGTGCCAGTTCGCGTTCGGCACGGTGTTGACCTTGATGGTCGTGTTCGGTCGCTCCTTTTTGTACTCCGCGTTGGCGAAGGCTTCCAGCGCCTGGGCGGGGGGCCATTCGAACCAGATGAAGCTGAGGGTCAGCGGGTCCTTGGTGAGCTCCGGGATGGTCGCCGGCGCCTTGGGGGCGCTCGCGTTCGCGCCGTCCTCCTGGCCATCGCCGCAAGCCGTCACGGTCGTGGCCGCCAGCAGCATGGCCGCCGTCGCCAGCCGCACCTTTCGACCGGGAGCGGACGGTCGTCCTATTCGCCGGGGATACCGCATCTTCTGCCCTGCTTTCTGAGTGGGGACTTCTAGAGCCTCGCTACGTGCTTCGCCGAGCAGGTACTGGGTTGATCAGGCGTGTTGCCGGGCTGTCGCGGGGCTGACCCGCGGGCCGGCGTCACGAGTACGCCGCGATGTACTGGTCTCACGCCGTCGAAAGTCCGCCATGCGATCGAAGTAGAGCGATGGCTGGCGGTTCCGCGACGGTGCCGGATGGCGATCATCCGGCACTTTTCCTATACGATCGCTTGGGGCGTCAGGATGCCGCAGCGTTGTGACGGATGTCAACATGCTCGCGAAGACGCAGGAAAGGACCTCACGTCACGATGGACGACGAAGCGATGATCGCCTTGGGCCGGAGGGCCATGACGGGCGGAACGCCGCCGGAAAGATCTCGCGGCCGGCTTGCCGACGAGGTGTACGACACGCTGCTCGGACAGCTGATGTCGCTACGGATCGAGCCTGGCTCCCGCGTCACGATCGACGTCCTGGCGCGCGAGCTTGGGGTCTCGCAGACGCCGATCCGAGACGCCTTGAACCGTATGGAGGCCGAGGGCCTGGTCGTGCGTGTGCCCCATGCCGGCTACCGCATTCCCCCCCAGATCACCCGGCACCGATTCGAGGACATGCTCGAGGTCCGCCTGCTCCTCGAGCCGGCAGCGGCGCGCAGATCCGCCGAACGCGCATCGTTGGCGCAGGTGGCCGGTCTGCGACGAATGCTGGAGGAGATGGCGGAGCTGGAGAGGGGCAGCGAGCCCTTGGCCTACGGCGCCTTCGGCCTACGCGACGCCGCTTTTCACGATCTCGTCGCCCTGAGCGCGGAGAACCAGGTCATCCGTGAAGCGCTCGCGCGCCTGCACAGCCATGTGCACCTCTTCCGGCTTCACCACGACACCCAGGTCACCCACCAGGCCATGGCCGAGCACGAGGAAGTGGTGGCCGCGATTGCCGCGCGTGACCCGGACGCCGCCGCGTACGCGATGCGTCGGCACATCTTGCGGTCCGGCGAGCGTTTTCGACGGTTCTTCGATGAGGTCGAGGGCGCGGGCGGAATGGCGGCAGAGGCTTGACGGGCCGGTGGGGCCGAGGAATGCTAACTCCACCGGATCGGATTGGATTGGATTCGCCTCACCCGCCCCTAGATTCGAGGAGAAGCAGGTGCCCAGAGCGCTGCTCCTGACCGGCGATGCCGCCGAGGAGCTCGACACCATGTATCCCTACTATCGCGTGCAGGAGGGCGGCTGGGACGTCGACGTCTCGTCACGGACGATGCGTGACGTGCAACTGGTCATCCACGAGTTCGACCCCAACTCGGACGCGTACGTGGAGAAGAACGGCCGGAAACTGCCGGTCGACGTGCCCTGGGCCGAGGTCGACGTCGAGCGCTATGACGCCCTCATCATCCCCGGGGGACGTGCCCCCGAATGGATCCGGGTCGACGCCGACGTCAGGCGCATCACCGAGCACTTCTTCGCCCGCAACCTACCCATCGCGCTGGTGTGCCACGGCGCGCAGGTGCCAGCGGTGTACGGGCTACTGAAGGGTCGAAAGACGGCGTGCTTCCCGCCCATCACCGGTGACATGGAGAACGCCGGCGCGACGGTCATCGACGCTCCCGACGTCGTGGACGGCAACCTTGTCTCCTGCCGGGGGTGGCCCGACATGCCGCAGTTCGGCCGGGCGATGATGGAGCTCTTTTCGAAGTCTGTCAGCTCCGCATCGGCATGAGCTCACCTGGCCTGCCTCGGTGACAGCATTTCGGACGGTCACAGTCGACGCTTCCCCCGTCCACGTCCTGGAGAGCGGCACCGGACCAGCGGTGCTGATGCTGCATGGGTCCGGACCCGGCACGACCGGGTCCGGCGCCTGGAGGGCGACGGCGCAGGCGCTGGGCACGTCCTGGCACCTGGTGGCTCCTGACCAGGCGGGGTTCGGCCGCACACCCGTCCCGGCGGGCTCGAGGGGTGGCCTCCGGCTGTGGACGGAGCAGGCCGCGGGCCTGATGGACGCGCTGGGTGTCTCGCATTACGCCGTGGTGGGTCACTCCATGGGCGGTGCCGTGGCGCTGGCGTTGGCGGCCGCGCGCCCCCAGCAGGTCACCCGTGTCGTGGCGGTCTCGACGATGGGCGCCCCAGGGGCGCCGCTGTCCGCCGACCTCGAAGCAATCTGGGCCGCCCCCGCCGGCCCGCTCGGGGCACGAGACATGCTGAGTCGCCTCGTCCTCGACCAAACGCTCGTGACCGGTTCTGCCGTCGATGCCCGTGCGGCTGCGATGCGAGCGGGGGCGGCCGAATACGCGTCGTTGTTCCCTCCACCCAGGGCACGGTGGGTCGACGAGCTCACCCTCTCGGCGCACACGTTGGCAACGGTCCGCGTGCCCGTGCTGCTCGTTCACGGCGCCGAGGACCGGGTCACCCCGCTCGAGACAGCAGCCCTGCCCCTGCTCGAACACCTGGCCGATGTCCGTCTGCACGTGCTCGGCCGATGCGGGCACGTGCCGGCGATCGAGCATCCGCACGAGTTCAGGCAACTCCTGTCTTGCTTCCTCCGCCGGGACCCGGGTCACTGAGGTCCGCACCGCCTACGCAAGCTACCGCTGGTGGTCGGTGCTCGCTCGGACGGTCAGCGCCGGGGCCAACAGCGTCGCCTCCGATGGGGTCGCCCCCGAGAGTTTGGCCATCAGCAGGGACACCGCCTGGCGGCCTAGTTCTTCCGCCGGGATCGACACCGAGGTCAAGGCCGGCCGTGTGCGTGCGGCGATCTCGTCCGGGCAGATCGCGATCACCGACACGTCGCGTGGGACCCGGCGGCCCATCGACGGCAGCAGGGTCAGCACGTGTTCGACGGCCGCCTCGTTGTGGACCACGATGCCCGTCGTGCCGGGGTGCGCGCGGAACAGGTCGCGCAGCGTTGCCGACACCGACGATCGGTCCTCCTCGCACGGCTCCGCCACCCCCGAAACGCCGAGAGCGGAGATCGCCGCGAGGAAGCCCGCCCGCGTGCGGTGGGCGAAACCCGTGCCCCGGGCATAGACCACCGCCGGAGCCCCCAGCAGCGCGACCCGGCGATGGCCCAGCGCGACCAGTTCCTCGACACACCGGGCCCCGGCGCCGTGGAAGTCGAGGTCGACACAGGTCAGGCCCCGCGCGTCGGCCGGGAATCCGATGAGGACGCTCGGGCGCCGCAGTTCGCGTAGGAACGGCACGCGCGGGTCCGACATCTCGACGTCCATCACCACGACGCCGTCCACCATGGAGCTGTCCGCGACCCGGCGCAGTCCGGCCGGTCCTTCGTCGGCCGTCATCACCAGCACGTCGTGGTCGTGGCCGCGGGCACCGGTGACCACGGCCGTCATCAGCTGCATGACGATCGGCAGGTGCATCCCCGTCCGCAGCGGCAGGACCAGCGCGATCACGTTCGCCCGCCGGCTGGCCAGTGCCCGGGCGCCCGCGTTGGGCCGGAAGCCGAGCGTCGCGATGCTGGCCAGGACCCGTTCGCGGGTGGCCGTCGAGATCGTCCGCTTCGCCGACAGGACGTACGACACCGTGCTGACGGCGACACCGGCGTGCCGCGCCACGTCGGCGATCGTCACGAGGTCGGGGCGTTTCGCGGCCACTAGCGGAACCCCAGCTCGGCGACGCGGGTGCCGGCCGCACCCAGCACCAGGTAGACGTCGTGCACGCCGCCCGGGACGAGATCGCCGCTGACGTCGGTCCAGCCGCCCGCCGGCACGTCCAGGTCGGCGGCCACCGGCCCGGAGACCGGGTCGTCGAGGCGGACGGTGATCTTGGTTCCCCCGGGCGGCGCGGCGACGCGGACGAGCACCTGTCGAGCGGGCGGGACACCGTGGAAGGCCAGCCACGCACCGGCCCGCACCGCGCGGACGGCGTCGCCGGCCCGGGGCGTCTCCGGCGTCAACACGGTCCCGGACTCGGCGTCCCGGTCCGCTGCCCGGAGCCGACCGCGGGCGCCGATCACCTCACCGCGCACCCGCAGGGTGGTGACGGCGGTGGCGTCGAGACACGACCGGCCCACCCAGACCGTGTGCTCGGCCGCCTCGACGACCGGCCGGCCCGCCGCCCAGGTCGCGAGATCGGCGGCGGGCAGCGTCAGGGTCACCGTCTCGGCGGCGCCCGGAGCGAGCCGGACCCGCCGGAACCCGCGCAGCCGGCGCAGGGGCTGCTTCACCCGCGAGGTCCGCTGGTGCGTGTAGAGCTGCACCACGTCCTCGCCGGGCCGGTCGCCGACGTTGTGCACCTCGACGCTGACCGCCACCTCGCCGTCAGCGTCGACGCCGCAACGCAGGGAACGGTGGACGAAGCGGGCGTATCCCAGCCCGTGGCCGAAGGGATAGAGCGGCACGCCGCGGAAGTACTGGTACGTGGCGTCGGCCGAGATGATGTCGTAGTCGAGCAGGTCCGGCAGCTCACTCGCGTCGGCGTACCACGTCTGGGTCAGACGACCGACCGGCTCCACGAGCGAACCGGATGCCGTCGCGCCCAGCAGCACGTCGGCCAGGGCCGCGCCGAACTCCTGCCCGCCGTGCGCCGACCACAGCACCGCCGGCACGTTCTCGCGCGCCCAGCCGACGGCGTACGGATAGCCGCTCACGAGCAGCAGCGCGGTGCGCGGGTTGGCGGCATGGACGGTGGTGCCCTGCCCGTAGGAGGAGACCGCCATGAACTCCAGCTCGACGGGCGGACCGTGGCGGCCCAGCGCCCGGGCGAAGTCAGCGACGAACATCACCGCGCCCTTGAGAACGCAGACCAGTAGCAGCCCGTCCTGAACGGTCGAGTAGTCGCTGGCCAC
The DNA here is from genome assembly GCF_040654855.1 of Asanoa sp. NPDC050611. NCBI lineage: Bacteria > Bacillati > Actinomycetota > Actinomycetes > Micromonosporales > Micromonosporaceae > Asanoa > Asanoa sp. NPDC050611. Next base: position 5,084 of record NZ_JBFAIU010000090.1, on the reverse strand, counting down.
CTGCTTGGCGAGCGCGGCGGTCTTCTCCCGGATCTCCTCCTCGGTGATGATCACGTGATCGATGTCGGCGTCGTACCAGGAACCGGAGCCGTCGGTCATGCCCTTAAGCCTGCATCACGCGGGTTACGCCCCGATGGCCGACCCACCAGGAAGAAGAGGTGGCCACCCAGGGCTACCGGGCGGCCACCGATCAAGATCAGTAAGTCTGTGGTTCTCGGAAGCCACCGCGTGATGGCTTCCAGTCGGCCGAGTCGTGGGAGTCCACCGTGATGCCGAGGGCGGAAGCGACCGCGAGGACCAGCAGAAAGGCGACAAAAAGGACGAGTTCCATGGCGGTTACCCCTTGGTTGTCTTGTTTCGAGGACCGCCGGCGCGCACCGGGCTTGACATAGATAAGTCTGCGCCGGAGCCAGGTGTTCAGACAGTGGCAGAGATGCCATACATCGTCGAATTCCTGCCAGACTTCCGCTAGGCTGCGAGCATGCTTCGCAACGTCGCGGTCGTGGTCATGGACGGGGTCGCCGCCTTCGAGCTGGGCGTGCTGTGCGAGGTCTTCGGCAGCGACCGCACAGCCGACGGCTTCCCCGGCTACCGCTTCGACATCTGCTCACCCGACGGCGGTCCGGTGCGTGCGGAGAACGGCTTCACCCTGGTCCCGCCGGCCGACCTGACCCCGCTGGAGGACGCCGATCTGGTGGCGGTCCCGGCGCACAAGGGTGGTTCGGTCGTGCCGCCGTCCGTGCTGGCGGCGCTGCGGCGGGCCGACGCCCGCGGCGCCCAGATCCTGAGCGTCTGTTCCGGTGCCTTCATCCTCGGCGAGGCCGGCCTGCTCGACGACCGCGAGTGCACGACGCACTGGCGCTACGCCGACGAGCTGCAGGCCCGCTTCCCGCGGGCGAAGGTCGCCTGCAACCACCTCTACGTCCACGACGGCAACCTGCTGACCAGCGCCGGCACGGCCGCGGGCATCGACGCCTGCCTGCACCTGGTGCGCCAGCAGCACGGCTCGGAGATCGCCACGAAGCTGGCCCGCCGAATGGTGGTGCCACCACACCGCGACGGCGGCCAGGCGCAGTACATCGAGGCCCCGATCGCCCGCACCCCCGACGCGCCGACACTCGAGCCGCTGCTCACCTGGCTGATCACGAACCTCGACCGGCCGATCACGGTCGACGACCTGGCGGCCCGCGCGCACATGGCACCCCGCACGTTCGCCCGCCGCTTCCGCGCGGAGACCGGCACGACGCCGCACGACTGGCTGACCGGGCAGCGGGTGCTGCTCGCCCGCCGTCTGCTGGAGGAGACGGAGTTGGCGGTGGAGACGGTCGCGGGCAAGAGCGGCTTCGGCGACGCGGCAACGCTGCGACACCACTTCAGCCGCCGCGTGGGCGCGACGCCGCACGCCTACCGGTCGACCTTCCGGAAGTAACCTGCGCCTCGGGTCAGTCCGTGAGGGCTCGGAGTACGCCGGAGACCCGGGCCGCTCGGATTCCGCCCGGTAGGTGTACCGCGCCCTGGCCGTGCCAGGCGGTTACCAGCGCTTCCAGTGCCGTGACGTGTCGGTGCGACAGCGCGGCCGGTGAGCAACCCAGTGACAGCGCCCACGAATGCAGGGCGCGCGCTCGCAAGGCCGGCAGCAGGGCCTCCAGCATCGCCACCGACAGGCCTTCCTCCAGCTTGGAGCGTTCCAGCTCCTCGGCCGCGAGCACGTCCAGCGCCTCCGCGTCCTGGGCCAGCAGGCGGGCCGTGCGGGCCAGGTTGGACACCACCCCGGGGCCGAGGGCGTCGACGAGCGCGGGCAGCGCGGAGCCGCGTACCCGGGAACGGGCGTAAGAAGGATCCAGGTTGTGCGGGTCCTCCCACGGCTCGAGGCCCATCGCGGCGCAGGCCTTGCGGGTCTCGTCGCGGGACATGTCGAGCAGCGGGCGCAGCAGCGCGACGCCCTCGACGTCGCGGCGGTCCGGCATCGCCGCCATGCCCCGGGGGCCGGCACCGCGGGCGAGCGCGAGCAGCACGGTTTCGGCCTGGTCGTCGCGGGTGTGGCCGAGCAGCACGGAGTTGGCCTCGTGGGCGCGGGCGGTTTCCAGCAGCGCGTCGTAGCGGGCCTCGCGGGCCGCCGCCTCAGGACCGCCGGGGCGGCCGGACACGTCCACCGGCACCACTATCGACGGTCGCAGGTCGACGGTCTCGCCCCAGGCGGCGACCGCGGCGGCGCGGCGGTCGGAGCCGTCCTGCAGGCCGTGGTCTATGGTGATCAACCCCGCGCGCAGGCCCATCCGGGGAGCGACGAAGGCAGTCGCGGCGGCCAGCGCCAGCGAGTCGGCACCGCCCGAGCAGGCGACCAGGACCAGGGCGTCCTTGCGTATCCCGTGCAGCATCCGGCGGACCGCGACGCGGGTCGCGGCGACCGTTGGCGCGGGACCGACCACAGCTCAGCCCTGCGTCAAAAGCGGACCGTTACCGCCGCCGGGCCCGTGCACCCGGGCCACCCAGGCATCCGGGTCGCCCAGCTCCTCGAGCCGTGGCAGCGTCAGCGGTGAGCTGAAGATCTTGTTGAAGCCGGCCATGCCGACCCGCTCGACGACGCCGTGCACGAACTTGCGGCCCTCGGCGTACTGCCGCATCTTCACGTCGATGCCGAGCAGCTTGCGCATGGCCTTCTCGAGCGGGTTGCCGGCCTCGCGGCGCCGGTTGAAGCGGGCCCGGATCTGCTCGACCGTGGGTATGACCTCGGGGCCGACGCCGTCCATCACGAACTCGGCGTGGCCTTCGAGCAGGGTCATCAGCGCGGTCAGCCGGTCGAGCACCGCGCGCTGCCCGGGCGTCTGCACGAGGTCGAGCACGCTGGCCCGGCTGTCCGGGTCGCGGATCGCGTCGGACAGGGTGGCCACCGCGCGGCGGAGCCGGTCGGTCAGGTGCTCGGTGCCGGTCTGCGAGGCGTCGACGAACGACTGGACCTCGCCGAGGAAGTGCGCGCGCATCCAGGGCACCGACGTGAACTGGGTGCGGTGGGTGACCTCGTGCAGGCAGACCCAGAGCCGGAAGTCGCGGGGCTCGGCGCCGAGCTTGCGCTCGACCTCGACGATGTTCGGCGCGACCAGCAGCAACTGCCCCGGATCGGTGGAAAACACCTCATACTGCCCGAGTACGCGGCCCGAAAGGTAAGCCAGCACGCTGCCGGCCTGCACCCCGGTCAGCCGGGAGCCGATCGCGTCGGTGAGGGCGCCGGGCTCCTTGTCACCGGAGAGGCGGGTGATCAGCGGAGTGATCACCTCGCGCAGCCCGGCCACGTTGACGGCGGCCCAGTCACGGCGGTCGACGATCCGCACCGGTGGATGAGCGACCTGCGACCGCAGGCCCGTGTAGTCACTGACGTGCCCTGCGGCCTCTTCGGTCAGCCGACGCAGGTCGGCGACCACCTCGGTGGCCTCTTCGTAAGAGGCCCGGGGGCCCGCCTTGCCGAGCGCCCCCGCCGTCGCGGCGGCCAGATCCCAGTCCACGAACTGCGCCATCACCCCACGGTACCCGGGCTGGACACCCCCGGCGTCCCATCCGCTAGCGGCAGCTAGCGGGCCTTCACTCGTCGCAACCGCAGTTGGCGAGGGCCGCGGCGATCTTGTCGAGGTGGTCGCGGGCCGTATCGCTGCCGGCCGTCACCCCGTCGGTGAGGATGGAGAACGCCAGCAGGCGGCCATCGGCCGTGGTCACCGTGCCGGCCATCGCATGGTTGCCGGTGAGCGTGCCGGTCTTGGCCCGCACCACGCCGGCGGCGGCCTTGCGGGTCGCCGTGTTGCCGAACCGGTCCTCGAGCGTGCCGGACCAGGCGGCCACCGGGATGCCGGCGAACAGCTCGGTCAGCTCCGGGCGCTTGCCGGACGCGGCCAGGGCGATCAGCTCGGTCTGCGCCTGTGCGGTCAGCCGGTCGGTGCGGGACAGCCCGCTGCCGTCCGCGAGGACCAGCCCGTCGGTCGGCACGCCCAGCTCGCCGAGGGCGGCGGTCATCGCGGCGCGGGCACCGGCGTACGAGGCCGGCTTGCCCTTCGCCAGCGCGACCTGCTTGGCCAGCGCCTCGGCGACCACGTTGTCGCTGTCGACCAGCATGAACTCGACCAGCCGGACCATCGGCGGCGACTCGACCCGGGCCAGCTCGTCGCCGGGGTTCGTCGCGCCGGGGTTCGTGGTGCCGGTCGGGCTCGGGGTGGCCGGGTCGGCGGGCACCGAGCCCTTCGGCGCCGGGGCCGGTGTGCCGCTCACGCCGAGCGCCTTCGCGAAGGCCTGTGCGGCGGCGAGGTCGGGCTTGCTGGACCGCTCGGAGTAGTGGTTGGCCTCCTCCGTCGGCGACTTGCGGGCGCCGTCGATGGTTAGCGCCGTCGACGCGCCCCCGAAGCCGCCGGTCGGGATGTCGGAGTCCCACCCGGGCTCGTAGACGGGTCCGGAGTAGAGCGAGCTGTCGTACCAGACCTTGGTGGGCTTCGTGCCGCCGAGGGCCTTCTTGGTCGCGGCGGCCAGCCGGTCGAGCCGGGCCGCACCCGGGTAGAAGCTCTTCGCGTTGGCGCCGAGCGTCGGGTCACCGCCGCCGACCAGGATCACCTCGCCGGGGCCGGGGCCGGCGACCACCCGGGTCGGGATCCGGTAGGCGGGGCCGCGGGTTGACAGCACCGTGGCCGCGGTGACCAGCTTCATCGTCGAGGCCGGCACGGTCGGGATCTCGCCGCCGTTCGCGTAGAGCACGTTGCCGCTGGCCACATCACGGACGACGACGCTGGTACGACCGCCGATGCCGCCGTCGGTGACCAGCTTGCCGAGGGCCTTGGTGAGGCCGGCCTTGTCGGGCATGGGAGCGGTGCCGTTGAGGGCGGCGAGCACCGGGCCCGGGGGTGGCTCGGGCGGGTCGACGACCGGGGCGGCGCGGCCCGCGCTGTCGTCGCCGAGCCAGGCGGCGACCGGGCCGGGGCGGACCACGACGAGACCGGCCGCGAAGACGACCAGGACCAGGATGCCGGTGAGCGCGATCAGGCGATCCTGGCGTACCGGTTCCGCACAGCCGACCTCGCGGAGGCCCCGCGCCTGCAACTCCTGGCCTC
>NZ_JBFAIU010000089.1:0-23537 GCF_040654855.1 Asanoa sp. NPDC050611 | reverse complement strand
GCACCCCCCCACCCCCGCCGACCCGCACACCCCGCACCCCACCCCCCCCCTCGACCCGGCGGCGCCCCGGGCCGCCGTCCCCGGCATCCCGAGCGCCGCACCACCGCAGCCGGTGCAGCGCAAGGGCCGGGTCAGTCCCGCCCAGCTCAAGGAACAGATCCGCGAGCCGCGCAACGTCCGGCTGGGCGTACTCGTGCTGGGCATCCTGCTCGTCCTCGTGGCCCTCCCGATCTATTCGTGGTCCAAGGCCGAGTCACGCGACCCGGTCTTCGTCTCACTGGACAGCCTCGGCGTGCCCGACTGGGCCAACACCGAGCCACAGGACCAGACCGACGGCAACCGCTGGTGTCTCGAGGAGTGCCGCTTCCGGGAGCGCACCACCCACTCGAGCGAGCCGCCGGAGGCGACCGCGAAGGCGTACCACGATGCGTTGATCGCGGATGGCTGGCAGAGCTGGAAGCCGGCGAAGTGCCCCGAGACCAAGGTCGACGGCAGCTACACCTGCTGGACCCGGGACGAGCTGACCATGGATCTCTGGGTACGCGCACCGGCCTGCGGCAACGTGCCCATCGGGGTGGAGCCGGTGCCGGGCGCGTCCGCCGCACCACCGACGCTGGATCCCGAGGACTGCAAGGGTTCCGACGTGTCCATCAAGGTCCGCAACGCGATCGCCGACGAACGCACCGGACCGCAGCCCGCGACCGACCCGGGAGAAGTCGGCGAGACGCCGTACGGGCTCGCGCCGACGGCCGCACCGTCGTGAGGCCGAGCGGCGTTACGGACGGTAGGGTCTGCACGTTGGCGCACGGGGTACGTCGTGGAGGAGGTTCGGGTGGACGGTGGAGAAGTCGCGTGGCTCGTCGTGGCCGGCGCGTTCCTGATGCTGGTGCTGGTGCTCGCGGTGCCGATCCTGCGGCTCCGTAGGACGATCGACGCGGCCACCAACGCGATCAACGATCTCAATGACCGCACCGCGCCGATCCTGGCCAACGCGAACACCACGATCGAGGGCGTCAACGTGGCGCTCAGCCAGGTGCACACCTCCCTGGACGGCGTCAACATCCAGCTCGCCAAGATCGACACGATGACCGGGCACGCCCAGAACGTGACGGCGAACGTCGCCAACCTCGCCACTGTGGTCTCGGCAGCCGCGGCCAACCCGCTGGTCAAGGTCGCCGCTTTCGGCTACGGCGTCCGCAAGGCCACCGCCGCCCGCCGCCACGCGGAGGACGAGCGCGAGGTCCGCACCACCCTCAAGCAGCAGCGCCGCGCGGCCAAGCGGGCCACCACCCGCTGAACCGACCCGCGCGCCGCGAGGAAGGATAGGACCCATGAAGCGGTTGCTCTGGCTGGGCGTCGGCCTCGCGGTAGGCGCCCTGGTCGTGCGCAAGCTGACCCAGAAGGCCAACGAGTTCACCCCGTCCGGGATCGCCGGCTCGGTGAGCCAGTCCGCCGGCGGCCTCGTCGAGTCCGTGCGCGCCTTCGTCGACGACGTACGCGTCAACATGGCGGAGCGCGAGCAGCAGATCCACGACGCGTTCGCCAACGGCGTGACGTTCCAGGACGAGTTCGAGGACCTGCGCGACGACGACCTCGAGGTCGAGTTCGACGAGCCGATCAACGGTCCACGCCAGCGCCACACCTATTAAGACACCAGAAACCGGGGAAGGCACCTGATGAAGACGGCGGAGATCAAGCGGCGGTTCCTCGCGCACTTCGAGGCCAACGGCCATGCCGTGGTCCCGAGCGCCCCGCTGCCCGCCATCGACGACCCGAACCTGCTGTTCATCAACGCCGGCATGGTGCAGTTCGTGCCCTACTTCCTGGGCCAGCGCACGCCGCCGTACCAGCGCGCCGCGAGCGTCCAGAAGTGCATCCGCACGCCGGACATCGACGAGGTCGGCAAGACCAGCCGGCACGGCACGTTCTTCCAGATGAACGGCAACTTCTCGTTCGGCGACTACTTCAAGGCCGGGGCCATCCCGCTGGCCTTCGACCTGGTCACCAAGCCGATCAGCGAGGGCGGGTTCGGGCTCGACCCGGAGCGCATCTGGGCCACGGTCTACCTCGACGACGACGAGGCGATCGAGATCTGGAAGCAGACCGGCATCCCGGCCGAGCGGCTGGTGCGCCGGGGCAAGAAGGACAACTACTGGTCGATGGGCATCCCGGGCCCGGCCGGCCCGTGCTCCGAGCTCTACTACGACCGCGGCCCCGCCTACGGCCCCGAGGGCGGCCCCGAGGTCGACGAGGACCGCTTCCTCGAGTTCTGGAACCTCGTGTTCATGCAGTACGAGATCACGAACGTGAAGAGCAAGGAGGTCTTCGACGTCGTCGGGGAGCTCCCGGCCAAGAACATCGACACGGGAATGGGTCTCGAGCGGATCGCGTCGCTGCTGCAGGGCGTCGACAACCTCTACGAGATCGACGAGGTCAAGCCGATCCTCGACCGGGCGGCCGAGCTGACCGGCAAGCGCTACGGCGCCGGCACCAGCCAGGTCGCCGCCGAGTCGCACCCCGACGACGTGCGGCTCCGGGTGATCGCCGACCACGTACGCACCTCGCTGATGCTGATCGGCGACGGAGTCACCCCGTCGAACGAGGGCCGCGGCTACGTGCTCCGGCGGATCATGCGCCGGGCGATCCGGTCGATGCGGCTGCTCGGTTGGCAGGAGCGCTCGCTGCCGGAGCTGCTGCCCATCGCCCGCGACTGCATGGCGCCGTCGTACCCCGAGCTGGCCGACGACTTCGGGCGGATCGCCGACTACGCGTACGCCGAGGAAGAGGCGTTCCTGTCGACACTGCGTGCCGGCACGACGATCCTGGACACCGCGGTCACCGAGACCAAGCAGGCCGGTGGCACGACGCTCTCCGGCGACAAGGCGTTCCAGCTGCACGACACGTACGGCTTCCCGATCGACCTGACCCTGGAGATCGCGGCCGAGCAGGGCCTGCAGGTCGACGCCGACGGTTTCCGCCGGCTGATGGCCGAGCAGCGCTCCCGCGCCAAGGCCGACGCCCAGGCGCGCAAGACCGGCCACGTCGACCTGTCCGCGTACCGCGCGGTGCTCGACGCCGGCGGACCGGTCGAGTTCACCGGGTACGCCGAGGTCAACCGCGAGTCCCGCGTCCGCGCCGTGCTCGACCCCGCGGGCGGCCCGCTCGAGGTGGCCGGCGAGGGCGACACGGTCGAGCTGGTCCTAGACGCGACGCCGTTCTACGCCGAGGGCGGTGGCCAGCAGCCCGACCTGGGCCTGATCACGGTCGGCGGCGGGCAGGTCGAGGTGTTCGACGTGCAGTCGCCGGTGCCCGGCCTCGTCATCCACCGTGCCAAGGTCGTGCGGGGCGAGCTGCGGGCCGGTGAGGCCGGCTTCGCCGAGATCGACGTCGCGCGGCGCAAGGCGATCTCCCGCTCGCACACCGCGACCCACCTGGTGCACCAGACGATGCGCAACTTCCTGGGCGAGTCGGCGACCCAGGCGGGCTCGCTCAACGCCCCGGGCCGGCTGCGGTTCGACTTCAACACCCCGGCCGCCGTGCCGCCGAGCGTGCTCAACGACGTCGAGCAGCAGATCAACGAGGTCCTGCTCGGCGACCTGGAGGTGCACGCCTTCATCACCTCGCAGGCCGAGGCTCGGCGCCTGGGCGCGATGGCGCTGTTCGGCGAGAAGTACGGCGACGAGGTGCGGGTCGTCGAGGTCGGCGACTACGCCCGCGAGCTGTGCGGTGGCACCCACGTGGCCCGGTCCGGGCAGCTCGGCCTCGTGAAGATCCTTTCCGAGGCGTCGATCGGTTCGGGCGTACGCCGTGTCGAGGCGCTGGTCGGCATCGACGCGTTCCAGCACCTCGCCCGCGAGCACCTGCTGGTGGCCCGGCTGGCCGAGCTCTACCGCGTGCCGGGCGAGCAGGTCGCCGAGCGGGTCGCGCAGACGATCAGCCAGCTCCGCGACGCGGAGAAGGAGCTCGAGAAGCTCCGTGGCCAGCTCGTCCTGGGTGGCGCGGCGGCGCTGGCGGCCGGCGCGGTCGACATCCGCGGCGTCGCGTTCGTGGGCACCGAGGCGCCCGAGGGCGCCGGCGGCAACGACGTGCGTACCCTCGCACAGGAGATCCGCGGCAAGATCGACGCGGCGCGGCCCGCGGTCGTCGCGGTGGCGGCCCGGTCGGGCGGCAAGGCCTCGCTCGTCGTCGCGACCAACGCGGCGGCGAAGGGACGCGGTCTTTCAGCGGCGGATCTGGTCAAGGGCGCCCTCTCCGGGCGCGGCGGCGGCAACGCGGATCTCGCTCAGGGTGGCGGCGTACCGGCTTCCGAAGCCGCCAACCTCCTGGCCGCCGTTGAGAAAGCTATTGACGGAGCGTGACGGGCTGAGCGCTTTTCGCCGGGGTGTACGACTCGGTGTCGATGTGGGTAACGTGCGTGTCGGGGTCGCCAGAAGCGACCCCGACGGCATTCTCGCCACGCCGCTGGTGACGTTGCGCCGTGACATGGATGCCGGACAAGACGCTATTCCTGCAGATATCGCCGAACTTGCGCGACTTGTCGAGGAGCACGCGATCATCGAGGTGGTGGTCGGTCTGCCCGTCACGCTGGGTGGCAAGGACGGACCTGCGGCAACCGGTGCCAGGGCCTATGCTCACCGGTTGGCGACGGTCATCGATCCGGTCCCCGTGCGGCTGGCGGACGAGCGCCTGTCGACGGTCGTCGCGACCCGTAGGCTGGCCGAGCGTGGCGTGCGGGGACGGCGGCAACGTGCGGTGGTCGACCAGGCGGCCGCGGTGGAGATACTGCAGGGCTGGCTGGACGCGCAGCGGAGGCGAACGTGACGATCGACGATCTTGACCTCGCGTTCGAGGACCGGGCCGACAAAGGCCGACATCGACGCGGCTACCGCAAAGCGGCGGCCAACGGCAAGAAGCCGAAGCGCAAGGGCAACGGCGGCAAGACCGCGATCGCGTTCTTCATGGCGCTGATCCTGCTCGGTGGCCTCGGCGCCGGCGTCTGGTACGGCTTCGACCGGATCCAGGGCTACTTCACCACCCCTGACTACGAGGGGGCCGGCACCGCAGAGAAGGTCAACGTCGAGGTCAAGCCCGCGCAGACCGCGACCGACATCGCGAACACCCTGGTCGCGGCCGACGTCGTGAAGAGCGCGAAGGCGTTCGTCGACGCCGCGGACGCCGACAGCAAGAGCAAGAACATCCAACCCGGCGTCTACGGCCTCAAGAAGCAGATGAGCGCGAAGTCCGCGCTGGCGGTCCTGGTCGACCCCAAAAACAAGATCGTCAACGGCGTGACGATCCCCGAGGGCCTGACCATGCTCTCCACCTTCAAGCGCCTCTCCGAACAGACGAAGATCCCCGTCAAGGACTTCCAGACGGCGGCGAGGAACGTCGACAGCTTCGACATCCCGCCTTACTGGTTCGAACGACGCGACGGCAAGAAGGTGACGAAGTCGATCGAGGGCTTCCTCTTCCCGGACACGTACGAGATCCCGCCGAAGCCGACCGCCAAACAGGTCCTCGACCTCATGGTCAACCGCTTCCTGACCGTGGCCGGCGACCTGAAGTTCGCTGACAACGTCCAGAAGAACCGCGGTGGCATCTCCCCGTACGAGGCCCTGATCGTCGCGTCCCTGGCCCAGGCCGAGGCAGGCAACAAGGACGACCTGGGCAAGATCGCGCGGGTCGCGTACAACCGGGTGTACGTCAAGGACATGCTGCTGCAGTTCGACGTGACGCTGAACTACGGCCTCGAGATCGCCGGCAAGCCGACCAAGGCGTCCAAGGACATGGACGACACGGACTACGCGGACGAGACCAACAAGTACAACACCCACCTCTTCAAGGGCCTGACCCCGACCCCGATCGACAACCCGGGCAAGCAGGCGCTCGAGGGCGCGATGAACCCGCCGGCCGGCAACTGGCTCTTCTTCGTCGCGATCGACAAGGAGGGCCACTCGGCCTTCGCGGAGACCGACGCGGAACACGAGGCCAACAAGGTCAAAGCACGCGAGGCCGGGATCATCAATTGACGCGTGCGGCAGTCCTGGGCAGGCCCATCGCCCACTCGTTGTCCCCGGTGATCCACAACGCCGGCTACCGGGCTCTGGGTCTGTCCGACTGGTCGTACACCGCGATCGACTGCGACGAGGCCGGCCTCCCGACGTTCGTCGCCGGCCTGGGTCCGGAGTGGGCCGGCCTGTCGCTGACGATGCCGCTGAAGGAGACCGCGTTGACGGTGGCCACGTCGGTGGCACCGGTAGCGGCCACGGTCGGCGCGGCGAACACGCTGGTCCGCCGGGACGACGGCTGGTACGCCACGAACACCGACGTCGAGGGCATGGTCGCCCTGCTGGCATCGTCAGGCGTGACCGCGGGCGCCCGCTTCACGGTGCTGGGCGCGGGCGGCACGGCCCGAGCCGCGGTGGCGGCGGCCGCCCAACTGGCCGCGGACTCGCTCACGGTGGTGGCCCGCCGCCAGATGGCGATAGAGGAACTCGCAGCCGCCGCGGCGGAGCTGAACGTGCCGCTGCACCCGGCGCTGTGGCCGGACGCCCTACCCACCCTCGACGCGGACGTGGTCATCTCGACGGTCCCGAAAGGGGTCGCGGACCCACTCGCGGTCGGGGCGACCTGGAATCCTTCGACGATCCTCTTCGACGCTCTTTACGATCCGTGGCCGACGCCGTTGGCCGATTCGGCTGTTCGTGCCGGGTGCCGGATCTTGTCCGGCCTGGATCTGTTGTTGGCTCAGGCTTTGGGGCAGTTCCGGCTTTTCACGGGTGTCGAACCGCCGGTGGAGGCCATGCGCGAGGCGTTGGTGCGGGCTCGTTCCTGACTCGGGTTCGCGGTGGTTCGGGCCGTTGCTCCCGCCAGGCCACCGGGTTCGTCGTTGGTCTTGGTCGGCGATGACCGGTTCCGCTGTGTGGGGGTCGGGTGTCGCTTTGGATTTTGGTCGCTCTCTAGGGCGGGGGAGAATGTTGTGAGTGCCGACAGGTCGCAGAGAGCGCGCCCCTTATAGTCGGCACTCACCACATCCTCCCCCGCCCTGACCCAGTTCGGCATTGGTCGACTCCGATGGCAGGCCGCGGGTCACAGTCCCTTGGCTGGTCTCGGCGTGGGTTTGAGGACGTAATCGGGCTGGGTGGGCATCGATGGCTCGTCGTCGGGTCAGCCAACCATCGTGTGGGCGCGGTTATCGACCGCGACCGCTTGAACCGGCCCGTTCAATCGCCTCCGCTCGTCTGTTTGCTGCGGGTGAGCTGGCACCGTGCGTCGGCGGGTTCATCTCTCCGGCGCGCCTGAGCCGGGGCCGGACCCACCCGCCCGGCACAACAAGATCCGAGCGCGAGCCGACCACACGCCGCAGACACAAGACCCACGAAGCCCGCCAGGCCACACTCGCTCGGAACCCTGAGATCCAGTGCAGAGCCCGCCGCGTCGGGGCGTGATTCGCTGTTACCGCGCCCAACCTCCACCCGTCCCCGCGCCCGGGTGCCGGTTCGGACCGCCGTTCCCGCCAGTCACCGCCCGCTCCACGTCCCCACGACCGAACCTCACCGCGGCCCCGGTGTGGGGCCGAGTCATGGGCTTGGTTGTCCGGGTTTTGGGACTGGGTGGCCGGATGGTGGGTGGTCATGGCGCGCGTGTCAGACTTGGGCCGTGTTGCGCTGGTTGACCGCAGGGGAATCGCATGGGCCGGCGTTGGTGGCGGTGCTCGAAGGGGTGCCGGCCGGCGTCGAGGTGACCAGTGCCGAGATCGGGCGCCAGCTCGCCCGCCGGCGGCTCGGCTACGGGCGTGGCGCTCGGATGTCCTTTGAGCAGGACGTTGTCGAGATTCTCGGCGGGGTGCGGCACGGGGTCACGCTTGGTAGTCCCGTGGCCGTGCGGGTCGGTAACTCCGAGTGGCCCAAGTGGCAGACCGTGATGGGGGCCGACCCGGTGGATCCCGAACTCCTCGCCAAGCAGGCGCGGAACGCACCGCTGACCCGGCCCCGGCCGGGGCATGCGGATCTTGCCGGCATGCAGAAGTACGGCTACACCGACGCGCGGCCGATTCTCGAGCGGGCCAGTGCCCGGGAGACCGCGGCGCGGGTCGCGGTCGGGACCGTGGCCCGGGAGCTCGTGCGGCAGGCGCTCGGCATCGAGATCGTGTCGCATGTCGTCGAGCTCGGGAGTGTCTCCGCCAAGCCCGGGCTCCACCCGAGACCCGAGGATGCCGAGCGGGTCGACGCCGATCCGCTGCGGTGCCTCGATCCGGAGGCCAGCGCGCGGATGGTGGCCGAGGTCGACGCCGCCAAGCGTGACGCGGACACCCTCGGTGGCATCGTCGAGATCCTCGCCTACGGCGTGCCGCCGGGGCTCGGCAGTCACGTCCAGTGGGACCGCAAGCTCGACGCCCGGCTGGCCACCGCGTTGATGTCGATCCAGGCCATCAAGGGCGTGGAGATCGGCGACGCGTGGAACCAGGCGCGGTCGCGTGGGTCCAAGGCGCACGACGAGATCATTCCGACCGCCAACGGGGTCAAGCGGGTCACCGACCGGGCCGGCGGGCTCGAGGGCGGGATCACGACCGGCGAGCCTCTCCGGGTACGCGCCGCGATGAAGCCGATCTCCTCGCTCAACCGCGCACTGTCCACGGTGGACGTGACAACCGGCGAGCCGGCGACCGCGATCAACCAACGGTCCGATGTGGCCGCTGTGCCCGCGGCCGCGATCGTGGCCGAGTCGATGGTCGCGCTCGTGCTGGCCGAAGCCGCGACCGAGAAGTTCGGTGGCGACTCGGTGGTGGAGATCCGCCGCAACCTGAACGGCTACCTCGAGAACCTGGTGATCCGGTGACCGGCCAGCCGCGGGCGATCCTGGTCGGCGCGCCCGGCGCCGGCAAGACGAGCACCGGCCAGGCGCTGGCCGACCGGCTCGGCGTGGCTTTCCGCGACACCGACGCCGACATCGAGGCGACCGCCGGCAAGCCGATCCCGGAGATCTTCCTCGACGAGGGCGAGCAGCACTTCCGTGCCCTCGAACGGGCCGCCGTCGCGGCCGCGGTCAACGACTTCGACGGTGTGCTCGCCCTCGGTGGCGGCGCGATCCTGGCCGAGGAGAACCGCGCCGCCCTCGCCGGGCACCAGGTCGTGCACCTGGCGGTGAGCCTCGGCGAGGCGGTCAAGCGGGTGGGGCTCGGCGCCGGGCGCCCGCTGCTGGAGATCAACCCGCGGGCCACCCTGCGATTCCTGCTGGACCAGCGCATCCCGCTCTACCAGTCGGTCGCGACGATCACGGTCGAGACCGACGGGCGTACGCCGGACGAGGTTGCCGAAGAGATCGTCGCGCTGCTCAAGCCCTGAGCAGTTCGGCGAGTCGCGCCGGCTCCGACAGCATCGGCCAGTGGCCGGTGGGCAGTGACCGGATCACCATGTCGTCGGAAACCGCGGCGAAGAACGGGTGGCCGGCCGCGCGCATCTCCGCGATCTGCTCCAGGGAGAACGTGCAGGCGATCATCGAAGCCGGCGGGTTCAGCGAGCCGCCGCGGCGCAACGGCTGGGCCACCGACGCGTACGGGTGGGTCGTCGACCGTTTCCGCAGCAGTGCCAGGGCGTCCTCGTCGAGGCCCGCGAGCAGGATCGGGTCCTCGGCCTGGTCCCACGGGCGCGGCGGCACCGCGTCCGTCGACTCCGGCGGTGGGCCCATGTCGAGCTGTCGCGCGCCGTCGGGCAGCGGCCCACTGTCCACATAGACCACGCGCGACACCGGGATGCGAGCGGCGGCCGCGGTCACCGGCAGGCCCGCGTAGCTGTGTCCAACCAGGACGACGTTCTCCTGACCCCGCGTCGCCGCGATGATGTCGGCGACGTGCTGTTCGAGGTCCGCGTCGCCCTCGCCGACCCGGTCACCGACGCCGGCGAGCGTCACCGCGACCGACTTGTCGCCCGCGGCCTCGAGGCGCTCCGCGACGGCGTCCCACACCCAACCACCGAGCCACATGCCCGGCACCAGTACGAAAGTCTCTGTCATGTGCGCAGCGTAAAGTGGCATCCGGACACTTTCGGTCCGGATAGGGAGAGTGACGGGTGTCACATCCAGCGTCCCGGGTGCTGGGCATGCTCGAACTCCTGCAGACCCACCACCACCTGACCGGCGCCGACCTCGGCGCGCGGCTGGGCGTCGACGAGCGCACGGTCCGCCGCTATGCCACCACGCTCGCCGATCTCGGGATCCCGGTGGCGGCGGCGCGGGGCCGCTACGGCGGCTACCGGCTGAGCCCCGGCTACAAGCTGCCGCCGCTGATGTTGACCGACGACGAGGCCGCCGCCGTCGTGCTCGGGCTGATCGCGGCCGAGCACCTCGGGCTGACCACCGAGGCGCCGGCGACCGGTCCGGCGCTGGCGAAGATCCGCCGGGTCCTGCCGACGAACCTGGCCGAGCGCCTCGCGGGCGTACAGGAGAGCCTCGGTTTCACGCTGAATCGTGGCGCGACGGAGGCGCGGCCGGCGACCACGACGCTGCTGGCGCTCGGCGCCGCGGCCCGGGCCACCCGCCGCGTGAGCATCACCTACCGGTCCTGGCGGGGTGCGGTCTCGCTGCGCGAGGTGGACCCCTATGGGCTGGTCTTCCATGCCGGGCGTTGGTACCTCACCGGCTTCGATCACAAGCGGGCCGAGATCCGGACCTTCCGGCTCGACCGGATCACCGCGGTCGACGCCGGCACGGAGACGTTCGTCGTGCCCGACGGGTTCGACGCGGTCGGGCACGTCACCCGTTCGTTGGCCGGCGTGCCCTATACGTGGGAGGTCGAGGTGCTCTTCGAGGCCGAGGCCGGCGAGGTTCGGCGCCGGGTGCCGGCGACTGTCGCGGAAATCACCGAGACCGGTGACGGCGTTCTGATGCGTACGCGGGCCCAGAGTCTGCCCGGAATGGCCCAGATGTTGGCCGGATTCGGCTGGCCGTTCACGATCGTGTCCCCCGTGGAGCTACGTGCGGCCGTGCGGGAGCACGCGGAGCGACTGATCCAGCACGCGGCGCGGTGAATCTCCACAGAGGACTACCTTGGTCCGCTTGGGATCGAGCAAACGGGCGATCGGCGGCCGGTGAGGCGGGTGTTAAAATCTTTTGAGATTGGCGTAAAGCGGGCGTGTCCGACGAATCGGGCAATTCTCTGAGGATCGAGGCGCATGGGCAACCAGCGGTCCATCACCGTCAACGGTGACCTGGGAAGTGGCAAGAGCACCGTGTCGGTAGGGCTTTCGGAGCGCCTGCAGCTGCGCCGGATCAGCGTCGGCGACCTCTACCGCGAGATGGCCCGCGAGCGGGGGATGACCGCGCTGCAGCTCAACCTGCACGCCGAGCTGGACGACGTGATCGACGGCACGGTCGACCAGATGCAGCGCGAGATCGCCGAATCCGGCCAGCGGGTCATCATGGACAGCCGCCTCGCCTGGTTCTTCTTCACGGACGGCTTCAAGGTCCACCTGATCACCGACCCGACCGTGGCGGCCCGCCGGGTGCTCGGGCGGCCGGCCAACGAGGTCGAGAACTACGCCACCCTCGAGGAGGCCAAGGACCAGCTGCGCAGCCGCAGCGAGAGCGAGCGCCAGCGGTTCCTCACCCGCTACCACGCCGACAAGCACGCCCTGCGCAACTACGACCTGGTCCTCGACACCACGCGGGCGCGGCCCGAGGAGGTCATCGACCTGGCGGTGGCCGCGATCGAGGGCCGGCTGGGCGCCGAGATCCTCGCCGACAGCCCGCCGCTGCTGCTGCTCGACCCGGCGCGCATCTACCCGACGGGTGACATCTCCGCGCTGCGCGGGATGCCCGACACCGAGACGCTCGCGGGACCGGACGCATTGGAACCGATCTCCATCGGGTACGCGGACTCGCGTTTCTTCGTCGTCGACGGCCACCGGCGGCTGAGCGCGGCCCTGCGGGCCGGGTTCCGCATGGTCGCCGGCACGCTGCTGGCGCAGGACAACGACCCGGTCGTCGGTGGGCTGTCGGCCCGCGAGTTCTTCGCCTCGACCGTGACCATGAGCAAGGTGTACGACTGGCAGGAAGCGCACGGCACCGAGCTGGAGATGCCGGCGCACGCGCTGGCTTCGGTGCACTCCTGATTTCTGTCGCACCCGGCACCTAAGGTCTGTGGCATGACTGAGCGTGCCGACCTGCTGGCCTCCCTCCAGCGTCACCGTGGGTTCCTGCTGTTCACCGTGCGCGGGCTGACCGACGACCAGGCGCGGCTGACGCCGACGGCCAGCGCGCTCTGCCTGGGCGGGCTGCTACGCCACGTCGCCACGATCGAGCGGAGCTGGTCCGCGTTCGCGTCCGGCGGTGCTGAGGCGATGGCCGGGGTCGAGGTCGACTGGGCGACCGGCTTCGCCATGCCGCCCGGCGCGACGCTGGCCGACCTGGTCGCCGACTTCGAGGCCGCCGCGGCCGAGACCGACGCGCTGGTGGAGAAGCTCGACCTCGACGCGGCACACGAGCTACCCAAGGCGCCCTGGTTCGAGCCGGGCGTCTCCTGGTCGGTGCGCAGGGTGTTCCTGCACCTGATCGCCGAGATCTCCCAGCACTCGGGGCACGCCGACATCCTCCGCGAGACCATCGACGGCCAGAAGACGATGGGGTGAGGGCTATGCTCGGCGCCGATGAGTGAGATCACCCGCATCCCAGTCGGTGGTGAGCAGGCCTACGACGTGGTCGTCGGGCGTGGGCTCACCGATCAGGTCGCCGCGCTGTTGCCAGCTGCTGACCGGGTCGCCGTGCTCGCCTCCGGGCCGCTCGGCGCGCGAGCCGACGCGGTCTCGGCCGCGTTGGAGGCTGACGGGCGGGTCGTGACCCGCATCGAGATCCCGGACGCGGAGAGCGGCAAGGCCATCGAGACCGCCGCCGCGTGCTGGGACCGGCTCGGCGCCGCCGGCTTCACCCGGTCCGACGCGGTGGTCGCGGTGGGCGGTGGCGCGGCGACCGACCTGGGCGGCTACGTCGCGGCCGCGTGGCTGCGCGGCGTGCGCTGGGTCCCCATGCCGACGTCGCTGCTCGGCATGGTCGACGCGGCGGTCGGTGGCAAGACCGGCATCAACACCGCCGCGGGCAAGAACCTGGTCGGCGCGTTCCACCCGCCGGTCGGCGTGCTCTGCGACCTGGACACGCTCGACTCGCTGCCGCCCGCGGACCTGCGCGCCGGGCTGGCCGAGGTGGTCAAGTGCGGCTTCATCGCGGAGCCGGCGATCCTGGACCTGATCGAGCGCGACCCGCGCGCCGCGGCCGACCCGTCGTCGCCGGCGGTCCGGAGCCTGATCGAGCACGCGGTGCGCGTCAAGGCCGACGTCGTCGGCGGCGACCTGAAGGAGTCGGGCCGCCGCGAGATCCTCAACTACGGCCACACGCTGGCGCACGCGATCGAGAAGGTGGAGCACTACACCTGGCGCCACGGCGACGCGGTCGCGGTGGGCCTGGTCTTCGCGGCGGAGCTGAGCCACCGCGCGGGCCGCCTCGACGAGGCCACGACGGCCCGCCACCGGGCGATCCTGACGGAGCTGGGCCTCCCGACCACCTACGCCGCCGAGGCGTGGCCGGACCTGCTGGCCGCGATGCGCGTCGACAAGAAGGCCCGCGGCTCACGGCTGCGCTTCATCATCCTGGACGCCCTGGCCGAGACGGACATCCTCGACGGGCCGACCGACGATCTGCTCGCGGAAACCTTCACGGCCGTCGCGCGCTGACGAAGCGGGTCTGACCGAGATCAAGGTCCGCCCGCCGGATCACCACCTGCGCCGCCGCCGGCCCATCTGCGGTCAACGGCGACCGTCGCGAGGACCGACCGCTCTGCTTCCATATACGAATCGATTCGTATATGGAAGCAGAGCAAATTCGTGTGGCGGCGTTGGTGAGGTCAGGCGACCAGGGCGTCCGCGGTGCGGGGGTGGTCCTGGTTCGTGGGTTGGTCGGTCGTTTCCGTCACGGACGGTTGGATCGGTAGGAAGGCCAGCAGGCCCAGGGCGACCCAGACGTACAGGTTGCTGCCCAGCACCGCGGCCAACGAAGGCCCGCCGTCCGCCCACAGCCAGACCGCGCTCGTGCACAGCAGGACGTACGCCGCGATCACCAGGGCCCGGGCGCGGCCTGAGCGCCAGGCCAGGCACAGGGCCGGCAGCAGCCAGACCAGGTGGTGGACCCACGTCACCGGGCTGATCAGGCAGGTGGCCACGCCCGTCAGGGCGAAGCCCGTCACATGGTCACCCGCCACCGCCGCGCGGCGGGCCCGGAACGTCCACAGTGCGCAGACGGCGAGCACGGCCAGGGCCCACCACCAGCCCGGCAGGCCCGCGCGGGCCAGGACGCCGCGGAGGGACTGGTTCGAGACGTACGCCAGGTCGCCCACCCGGCCCGTGTTCCACAGCGCCTCGGTCCAGAACGTGCGCGACGCCGCGGGGGAGAGCGCCGCCGCCAGCAACGTCGCCGCCGCGACCGTGACCAGCGACACCAGGAAGGCCCGCCAGCGGCGGGCCACCGCCAGGTAGACGACGAACAGGCCCGGGGTCAGCTTGACCGCCGTCGCCACGCCGATGCCCACGCCGGTGCGGGCGCCGGCGCGTAGGTCCGACCAGACCAGCGCCAGGAGCACCAGGTTCACCTGGCCGAAGCTGACCGTGTCGCGGACCGGGGCCAGGAACACGCACAGGAGCGCCACCAGCAGCCACGGGCGCAGGCCCGGGCCGACCAGCCAGCGGATCACCAGGCCGCCGGCGATCACGTTGACCACGATGCTCACCGCGATCACCGTGTGCCACGGCAGCGGCGCCAGCGGCGTCATCAGCACCGCCGCGAACGGGGGATAGGTGAAGCCGTACCACGTGCCGGGGCGCAGGTAGTCGTAGAGCTCCCCGCCGTCGAGCCAGTGCCGGACCGCGCCGTGGTAGACGCCCACGTCGAAGAAGCCCCGGCGGCCCGGCACGACGATCACCCACAGCACGGCCAGCACGGCCAGCGCCCACAGGAGACGGCGCGGCGGGTTCACCGGGCCAGCCCCGGCGCCAGGTCGTCGTCCGGTTGGGTCGCGAACGCCGCCATCACCAGCAGGGCCACCGCCAGGCAGCCGCCGATCACCGCGAAGCCGAGCGTGCCGAGGTCCGGTGCGAAGCCGTCCGGCAGCACCACCAGCGTCAACACCGCCGACGCGGCCGCGGCGTGGCGGGCCGCGCGGCCGAAGGGTGCCGCGGCCGCGAGCGGGACGACCGCCCAGAGCAGGTACCACGGGCGCACCGCGGGGCCGAACACGACCACGCCGCCCAGCACCAGGCCGACGCCCTGCACGGGGCCGACCGCGCGCCGCCGGTGCCAGACCAGCAGGGCCGCCGCCGCCGCCGCGCACATGCCGGCCAGGCGCCAGCCCGTGACCGGCGCGGTGCCCAGGGACGCGTCGAACGCCGCCAGCAGCGACGCCGTCGTCCGGCCGAGGGCGCTGGTGAGCGACCAGCTGTCCGCGGTCACCGGCGTCCGCAGCGCGCCCACCCAACCGAAACCAGTGCCGGCGATCCAGGTCACCCCGACCGCCGTGCCGACCGCCACCAGGGCCGTGCCGCCCACGGCCTTCAGCCGCGGCCACCGTCCCACGGCTTGACCGGCCCAGATCAGCGCGACCGCCGCCAGCCCGACAGCCACCGGGACCTTGATCAATGCGGCGAACGTGATCGCAACCGCGCCGAGGGCGGGGCGGCCCGCGAAGGCCGCGGCCAGGCCGAGAGCCAGCAGGCCGAGCAGCAGCGCGTCGTTGTGTGCCCCGCCGATCAGATGCAGGAGCACGAGCGGGTTGAGCACCGCGAGCCACACCGCCGCCGACGGCGCGACGCCGCAGCGCCGGGCCAGCGGCGGCAGGCAGACCGCGAGCAGCAGCACCCCGCCGACGGCCACCAGGCGCATCAGCAGCACGCCCAGCGTCACGTGACCACCGACCAGCGTCGCGACGGCGGTGGCCAGCAACAGGAATCCCGGCCCGTACGGCGTCGGCGTGTGCTGCCAGATCGCGGGCACCTCGGCGCCGAACGGGCCGCCGAGATCGGCCGGCCCGAACCGGTAGACGTCGAGGCCGGCACCGACCATCGCGCCCTGTGACAGGTAGCTGTAGGCGTCCCGGCTGAACACCGGCGGCGCGACCAGCAGCGGGGCCGCCCACATCAGCATCGTCGCCAGCAGTTCCTCGACCCGGGGCGGCCGCTGCCGCACCAGCCTGCCCAGCCGCCACCAGGCGACCACCAGCAGCACGAGTCCGAAATAGGCGACCGTCACGCCCAGGTTGAACAGGTCGACCGGGAGATCCGGCCGCGACCACGGCCCGGAAGCGGGCCCGGCACCGGCGCCGAGACCGCCGAGGGCCACGCACATCGTGCCCGCCACGCCCCACGCGCGGCACCGACCGAGTTGGCCGGCGCCGTTGCTGGCGAGAACAGGCGCGGACACCCGAGGAAGATGGCATCCGTTGATGGCCGGTAGACTCGCATAGTCTGTCCGCTGAGTGAAGATCAAGGCAGGAAATGGCCACCACCAACGACCTCAAGAACGGTCTGGTTCTCAACCTCGACGGCGAGCTGTGGTCCGTCGTGGAGTTCCAGCACGTCAAGCCCGGCAAGGGTGGTGCGTTCGTGCGCACCACGCTCAAGAACGTGCTGTCCGGAAAGGTCGTCGACAAGACCTTCAACGCGGGCACCAAGGTCGATACCGCGACCGTCGACAAGCGCACGATGCAATACCTCTACGCCGACGGTGAAGACTTCGTCTTCATGGATCTCGACACCTACGACCAGATCCACGTCGCCGGCGGCACCGTCGGTGAGGCGTCGAACTACCTCCTCCCGGAGGCCGAGGCGATCGTCGCGACCCACGAGGGCGTGCCGCTCTACGTCGAGCTCCCGACCAGCGTCGTGCTCGAGGTCACCTACACCGAGCCCGGCCTGCAGGGCGACCGCTCCACCGGCGGCCGCCAGGGGCTCTGGAACGTCACGCCGCACCTCCCCGGCGTGCGGTGGCGAGGCGACGTTGGGTCAGCACGTGCCGCACGATGTCGGCCACCCAGTCGCGGTCCGTCCGCAGTGGAAGGTGGGTGGCCCGGGCCGTCCGGATCGCGGTGCGCACCGCGGCCCGCTCGGCCGCCGCCGCGGCGGAGTAGTCGGCCCGCAGCCGGAGGTTCGCCGTCGACACCTCGCGCCGGCGGCCGGTCTCGGTGTCGACCAGGGTGATCAGGCCGACGTCCGGCAGTTCCAGCTCGCGCGGGTCCGCGACCTCGACCGCCAGCACCTGGTGGCGCGCGGCCAGGCGGCGCAGCTCCGCCGGCCAGCCGGAGTCGTCCAGGAAGTCGGAGACCACCACGACGAGTCCCCGCCGGTTCGCGGCCCTGGCCACGCCGGCGATGGCGGACGCCAGCGGCGCGGTGTCCCCGGCGGGCACCCGCGGCGCGTC
This sequence comes from Asanoa sp. NPDC050611, assembly GCF_040654855.1. NCBI lineage: Bacteria > Bacillati > Actinomycetota > Actinomycetes > Micromonosporales > Micromonosporaceae > Asanoa > Asanoa sp. NPDC050611. The sequence continues at coordinate 6,089 of NZ_JBFAIU010000089.1, read as the reverse complement.
GAGCAACGCCCGCAGCACCGCCCGGAGGTGGTTGCGCCCCGTCCGCGCCGGGAACACACGGCGGCCGCCGCCGACGAGGTGCGCGCCGAGCTTGTTGCCGAAGCCCGCGGTGAGGAAGCCGACCGCGGCCACCGCGGCCACGGCCAGCTCGCGCTTCTCGACCTCGGCGGTGCCGAAGTCCATGCTGGCCGAGCCGTCGACCAGCACCCAGGTGGTCAGCTCCCGATCGGCGTCGACCTCGCGCACGTGCGGGGTGTTGGTCCGGGCGGTCACCGCCCAGTCCATCCAACGCACCTCGTCCTCGCCGGGCCGGTACTCCCGCGAACCCGCGAACTCGGACCCCGGGCCGGGCAGCAGCCCCAGGTACTGGCCCTGCAGCAGCCCGTCGAGACGCCGGGTGACGAGCAGTTCCATCCGCCGGAGCCGGCGCTCGGGCGCGAGCTGGTGGATCGTCGCCGTCATGCCGCCACCGCCCGCTCGCCCTCGTACGGCGCGATCCTGGGCGGTGGCACCGCGGCCAGCAGCCGCTCCACGATGGACTCGGCGGAGATCTCGTCGGCGACGGCGTCGAAGGTGAGCACGAGGCGATGGGCCAGCACGTCGACGGCGAGGTCGGTGATGTCGCCGGGCAGCACGTAGTCCCGGCCGCGCAGCAGGGCCAGCGCCCGCGCCGCGGCGACCAGGCCGAGCGTCGCGCGCGGGCTCGCGCCGTACGCCAGGTGCGGTGCGTCGCGGGTTGCCACGACGAGGCGGACCACGTACTCCGCCAGCGCGTGGTGCACGAAAACGTCGCGCGCCTGGGCCTGCAGCTCGCGCAGCCGGGCCGGGTCGAGCACCCGCTTGGGCTGCGGGCGCTCCCCGCTCATCCGGTAGAGGATGCCCAGCTCCTCCTCGTCGGTCGGGTAGCCGACGATGATCCGCATCAGGAACCGGTCCCGCTGCGCCTCCGGCAGGTGGTAGACGCCCTCGGACTCGATCGGGTTCTGCGTGGCCAGCACCAGGAACGGCGCCGGCACGCGGAAGGTGCGCCCGCCGATCGAGACCTGCCGCTCGGCCATGGCCTCCAGCAGCGCCGACTGCACCTTGGCCGGCGCCCGGTTGATCTCGTCGGCCAGCAGCAGGTTGGCCATGACCGGACCGAGCTCCACATCGAACGACTCCGTCGACGCGCGGTAGATCCGGGTGCCCACGATGTCCGACGGCACCAGGTCCGGCGTGAACTGGATGCGGTTGAACGTGCCGCCGACCGTCTCGGCCAGGGTCTGCGCGGCCAGCGTCTTGGCGACGCCGGGCACGCCCTCCAGCAGGCAGTGCCCGTCGGCGAGCAGGGCGACGGCCAACCGCTCCAGCAGCCGGTCCTGGCCCACGATCACCCGCTTGACCGCGAACAGCACCTCTTCCAGCTCCGCGTGCGCCTCGCTCACAGGTCGGCCTCCGCCGTGCCGGCGCCGCCCTCCGGGCAGTCCTTGCCCTGCTGCGCACCTTGCACCTGCTCGTAGCTGATCCGCAGGTCGGCGCCATCGGTGTCGGTCGCGTACGCCACGCCGCCGGCCAGTGCCGCACCGGCCGCCGCGGCGGCGAACGTGACCCCCAAGGCGATCCGCTTGTTCATCGAAACCCCTCCGGTTGTTGTCGGTGAGGTCCATGGGACCAGCCGGGGCCGAAAGCCGACCGAACGTCGCGCTGGCAGGGCCGTGCCAGCGCCGTGTGCGCGCCCTGCCAGCGGGCCCCCGCATGGTGGTGCCGTGAAAGACGACCAAGGGGGAACGCGATGAGCCTCGCTTTCCAGGCGGAGGGCCTGGTCAAGCGCTTCGGGAAGACCACTGCCCTGGCCGGCATCGACCTCGCCGCCGAGCAGGGCACGGTGCTGGGGGTGCTCGGGCCAAACGGGGCCGGCAAGACGACCGCGGTGCGCATCCTCGCGACGCTGCTGCGGGCCGACGAGGGCCGGGCCACGGTCGGGGGGTACGACGTGGTCAGGCACGCCGGTGACGTGCGCCGGCTGATCGGGCTGACCGGGCAGTACGCCTCGGTCGACGAGGACCTGACCGGCACACAGAACCTGGTGCTCATCGGCGAGCTGCTCGACCTGCGGCGCCGGGACGCCAAGGCCCGCGCGGCCGAGCTGCTGGAGTGGTTCGACCTGACCGAGGCGGCCAACCGGCCGGCGAAGACGTACTCGGGTGGCATGCGTCGCCGGCTCGACCTGGCCGCGAGCCTGGTCGGCCGCCCGGCGGTGATCTACCTGGACGAGCCGACCACGGGCCTCGACCCGGCCAAGCGGGAAGACATGTGGGGCGTCGTCCGGTCGCTGGTCGGCGACGGCTCGACCGTGCTGCTCACCACGCAGTACCTGGACGAGGCCGACGCGCTGGCCGACGACATCTCGGTGATCGACCACGGCAAGGTGATCGCGCACGGCACGCCGGCCCAGCTCAAGCAGATCGCGGGCGGCCAGACCATCCTGGTGCGGCCGATCGACCCCGACCGGCTCGGCGATGTCGCGACGATCCTCGCGACCGTGGCGGGCCGGGAGGTCGAGTCGCCCGGCCGCGGCGTGCTCACGGTGCCGGTCGACGACGACAGCGCGTTCCCGGCGATCGTGCGCCGGATCGAGGAGGCCGGGATCGGCGTGATGGAGCTGTCCCTGCGCCTGCCCAGCCTCGACGAGGTGTTCTTCACCCTGACCGGCAAGCCCGCTGTGGAGGTGGCGGCATGACCACGACGATTGAGCGCAGTCCCGCCGTCACCGGCACCACGCCGTCCGGCCAGCCGCCCGCCCGGGCGTTCCGCCTGGCCCGGCACAGCCTCGCGCTGGCCCGGCGCAGCCTGATCAAGACCATCCGGACGCCGGAGCAGCTGCTGGACGTCACCCTGCAGCCGGTGATGTTCGTGGTCATCTTCGTCTACCTGCTGGGTGGCGCGATCTCCGGCTCGCAGACCGCGTACCTGAAGTTCCTGCTCCCGGCGATCATGGTGCAGTCCGTGATGTTCGCGGCGGTCGCGACCGGCTTCTCCCTGAACACCGACGTGAAGAAGGGCGTCTTCGACCGCTTCCGCAGCCTGCCGATCGCCCGCTCCGCGCCGCTGATCGGCTCGGTGCTCGGCGACCTGGCGCGGTTCGTGGTCTCGATCGGGGTGCTGCTCGGCTTCGGCTACGCGATCGGCTTCCGGATCGGCACGAACCCGCTCGAGGCACTCGCCGCCTGCCTGCTGGTGATCTTCTTCGCGTCCGCGATCACCTGGATCTTCGTGCTGTTCGGCGTGATCATGCGCGAGCCGGGTGCGGTGCAGGGCACGGCGTTCCTGGTGCTGTTCCCGCTCACCTTCGGCACCAACATGATGGTGCCGACCGACACCCTCCCGGGCTGGCTGCAGGCCTGGGTGAAGATCAACCCGGTGTCCGACGTGATGGACGCCGCCCGGGCGCTGATGACGGGGGGCCCGGTCGGGGACACGGTGGTCAAGTCGCTGCTCTGGTCGGTGGGGATCATCGTGGTGTTCGCACCGCTGGCGGTCAGCTTCTATCGCCGCCGGGTGTGAGCCCGTCCTGGGCCGGGTCGACGAACGCGAGTGCGTCGGCCCGGCTCAGCGCGCGCCCGCGGGTGTACGCCGTCTCGTAGCCGGCGTCACCAAGCCGCTCGCGCAGCGCCGCGGTCAGCAGCGTGGCGTCGCAGTTGGACAGGTCCGGGCTGCCGCGCAGCGAGTCGGCCGCGCCGAGCGTCTCCGCCGCCAGCTCCGGTTGGCCGAGCGCGGCCCGCAACGCCACCGTGGCGACCGCGACCAGCGCGATGACCGGCATGTCCTTGCCCTGCATCGCGCGGGCGATGCCCGCGCCGGCCAGGGCGCGGGCGTCCGCGTAACGGCCCTCGGCGATGGCGAGGTGCGCCTCGAACCCCAGCAGCATCCCGCCGAACTGCGGAGCGACCAGCGGCGCCTCGGCCTGCATCCGGGCCGCCTCCCGATAGCGCTCGGCCGCTTCGGCCAGCTTGCCCTCCTGGCGGTCGAACTCGCCGAGCATCATCACCACGAACGCGGCCGACCGGTTGGCCATCCCCTCCCGCGACGACTCGGTCAGGAAGCGCTCCAGGTCCGCCCGGGCCCAGTCGATGTCGCCGGCCTGTGCCCGCAGGCTGGCCAGCCAGACCCGCTGATAGCCCATGTCCTCGCGGGCACCCAGCTCCTCGGCCAGCCGCGACGACTCTTCCAGGGCCGCGGTGGCGCCCGCCAGGTCGCCCCGCTTGGCCAGCGCGTCCGAGAGCGAGCTGAGCGTCATGCCGAGGCTCCATCGCTCGCCCACCGCGCGCTGGATCTCGGCCGCGGCGGTCAGGTCCGCGAGCATGCCGTCGGCGTCGCCGTCGTTCTCCTTGATGCTCCCGCTCAGCGAGAGCAACAGCCCGCGGGTGAACGGGTCGGCGCCTTCCAGGCCGCGGGCGACCGCCGCCAGCCCGTTCTCGGTGTCGTCGGTGAACAGCGTCATGATCGGTTCGATCACCGGCAGGAACGGGTGGGCACCCGGAGGTGCTTTCCGCAGCAGCTCGAGCAGGTCGTCGACCGCACCCTGACCCGGCCAGCCGCCGGTGAAGATGTGGTTGAGCAGGTGGAGCGCGGTCACCACGGCCCGGTGGGCGAGCGGCGCGGGTCCGTCGGCGGCCAGCGCGCGGCCGAGCAGGGCGACCGCCTGGTCGTGGTCGCCGCGGATGGTGAACGGCATGGTGAGCGCGGCCGCCAGCCGGATCGCGGTCGCCGCGTCACCGGTCTCGGCCGCGTAGTGCAGCGCCCCGATCATGTTGGCCCGGTCGAGGTCGAACGCGTCGAGCCAGCGGATCTGGTCGCTGGTGCGCAGGTGCGGCTCCATCAGCTCGGCCCGGGCGAGGAAGTAGGCCGCGTGCGCGCTGCGCAGCCGGGGCGCCTCGCCGGCCTCGACCAGGCGCTCCAGGCCGTACTCGCGGATGGTCTCGAGCATGCGGTAGCGCCCGTCGCCGACGAGCTGCAGCAGCGACTTGTCGACCAGGGCGGCCAGCCGGTCGGCCACCACGTCCAGGGCGGCGTCGGGTGCGGCCACGCCGGCGGCGCTCTCCGCGGTGATCGTCGACGGGAACACCGACAGCCGCTCGGCCAGCTTGCGCTCGTCGTCGGCCAGCAGCTCCCAGCTCCAGGCGACGACGGCGCGGAGGGTGCGGTGCCGTTCCAGCGCGGTGCGGCTGCCGCCGGTGAGCAGCCGGAACCGGTCGTCGAGCCGGGCCGCGACCTGCGCGGTCGACAGGCCGCGCAGGCGGGCGGCGGCCAGCTCGATCGCGAGCGGCAGGCCGTCGAGCCGGCGACAGATCTCGACGACGTCGCCGACGTTGTCGCTCGTCAGAGTGAATCCGGGCCGCACGGCCGCCGCGCGGTCACGGAAGAGCTGGATCGAGGGGTACGCGGAGACCTCGTCGACGGCGGGGTCGTCGTCCGGATCCGGCAGGCCCAGGGGCGGAAGCGGGCAGAGCGCCTCGCCAATGATGCCGAGCGGCTCGCGCGAGGTCGCGAGGATGCGCAGCCGTGGGCACCGGGCGAGCAGCTCGTCGGCGAGTCGCGCGGCCGCGTCGATCACGTGCTCGCAGTTGTCGAGCACGACCAGCGCGTCGGTCGGGGCGAGGGCCTCCACCAGCCGGGTCAGCGCGTCCCGGTTGACCTGCCGGCGGCTCGGCTCGGTGAAGCCGGCCGCCCGCCCGTCGATCGCGACCAGCGCGGCCTGCGGCACGTCCGCCGGGTCGGTGACCGGCGCCAGCTCGACCAGCCAGGCGGCATCGAGGCCCTGCTCGGCCTGCGCGGCGGCGGCGACGGCGGCCAACCGGGTCTTGCCGGCGCCGCCGGGACCGACCAGCGTCACCAGCCGGGCCTCGCCGAGCAGCCGGTCGACCCGGTCCAGCTCGTCGGCGCGGCCGACGAAGCTCGTGAGCGCGGCCCGCAGGTTGCCCCGGGCCGGCGCCTTCGGCCGCGGCGCCTCGTCGCCACGCACTGGCCGGAGGCGGCGATCACCTTCCCGCCGGGCATCGCGTCGACCGAGCTGGGCCTGGACATCGCGGACCTGGTGGTCCCGACGGGCC
>NZ_JBFAIU010000088.1:0-23689 GCF_040654855.1 Asanoa sp. NPDC050611 | reverse complement strand
GACTGCCGTTGCTCTGCTTGCATCGGCGGATCGCCGACTGCCGTTGCTCTGCTTGCATCGGCGGATCGCCGACTGCCGTTGCTCTGCTTGCATCGGCGGATCGCCGACCGGCTTTGCTCTGCATCCATCGACGCATCACCCGCGCGGAGCGCCGGCAGGGTCGCGCGCGGCGTACATGCGAAGCATGTAGCCACATGCTTTCGCATATACGTCCGCGCGGACGTCTCCGCCGGTGCTCCTGGGACGACCAACGACGGGCCTGGCAAGCGAAGCGATCTCTCGCGGGAGGAACGGTCCGGACCACCGCGGACCCGAGTAAATGGCTCTCAGGTCAGGCGGCGGCGGAGCCAGTAGAAGCTGACCGCCGCCAGGATCGCCGCCAGCGTCAGGAAGACGCCTGTCTCGATCCACTGCAGGGTCCAGAACTGGCTGTCCGGGTGGTAGACGACGTCCTGCCGCAGGCCCAGCGAGCCGACCCAGTTCGAGCACGAGCCGTTGGGCAGTGACGGGCCGCACTTCGTCGGGTCCGCCGGGCCCGTGAAGGCCTCGCCGGTCGTGGTGATCGCGCGGTTGGTGATCGTCCAGGCGTTGGGGATCGGGTCCGGCTCGATCATCACGTCGCCGCTCTGGTTGATCATCAGGCCGTCGAGCTTGGTCATGTCCAGTGGCGGTGTGTCGTGCGTCGCCGGGGCGAGGTGGGTGCGCAGCCAGAACGGCATCGCGGCCACGGCCACCGCATAGAGGCCCAGTGTGGTGGCCATCGCCGGGATCGTGCGGCGGATCAGCATGCCGACGGTGACGCCGAGGGTGAAGGCGAAGATGGCGTACGCGACCGGGACCAGGCCGCGGCCCCCGAAGACCAGCGGGGTGATCCGGTCCGCCGCGGCGCTGTCCACCCGGCTCGACCACGCGGTGACCGCCCAGCTCAGCAGGCCCGTCGCGGCGGCGGTGGCGGCGCCGACCAGGCCCAGCTTGGTGGCCAGCCAGCGGGTGCGGCTGATCGACTGGCTCCAGGCGAGCCGGTGCGTGCCGGCCTCGATCTCGCGGGCCACCAGCGGTGCGCCCCAGAAGACGCCGATCAGCGGTGGTGCGGCGTACATGATGGCCAGGCCGGTGTAGTAGATCGTGCCGCCGGCGCTGTTGTGGAACCGTGTGAGGAAGCCGTCAATGGCGTTGCCGCAGTCGCTTTGACAGGCGGCGACGTCGGCGTAAAGGTCGGTCATGGAGCCGCGGCTGACGAGCAGTACGACGGCGAACACGGCCAGGGCGCCGGCGGCGATGATGGCCGGCGTGCGGAACTGGCGCCAGGTGAACCAGATCATCGGGCGGTCTCCAACTCGGGCCGGTGCGCCGCGCTCGACCGCGACAGATAGGCCAGGACCAGGTCTTCGAGGGTGAGCTGTTCGACGGTGAGCGAGGGGTCGTCGATCGGCACGAGGCTGCGTACGACGAATGTGGACTGCCGTCCCGTCGCGCTGTGCTCGATCACCTCCGCGCCGGCCGGCAGGTCGGCCGCGTCGCGCCGGGCGCCGGTCAGCCGGTAGTGGGTGCCCATGAGCTCGTCGACGTCGCCGGCGACGCGCACCCGGGACGCGGTCAGCACGATCAGGTGGTCGCAGACGCGCTCCAGGTCGGACACGAGATGAGAAGAAAGGATGACGCCGGTACGGTGCTCCGCCGTGTGCGCCATCAGGCCGCGCAGGAACTCACGCCGGGCGATCGGGTCGAGGCTGGCCACGGGCTCGTCGAGGATCAGCAGCTCCGGGCGTTTCGCGATGGCGAGCGTGAGCGCCAGCTGGGCGCGTTGGCCGCCGGAGAGCCGGCCCGCCTTCTGCCGCGGGTCGAGGCCGAGCTCGGCGATCCGCTCGTCGGCCAGTGCCTGGTCCCAGCCGGGGTTGGTGTGCCTGCCGAAGCGCAGGTGGTCGTCGACGGTCAGGTTGGCGTACGTGGGTGCGTCCTGCGCCACGAAGCCGACCTTGGCTAGCTGGGCCGGTCCGGGGCGGTCTCCCAGGATGGTGATGGTCCCTCGCGTCGGTGTCAGCATGCCGACGGCGAGCTGGAGGAGGGTGGTCTTGCCGGCGCCGTTCGGGCCGACGAGCCCGACGACCCGGCCGGGTGGGACGTCCAGGGTGCAGTCGGCCAACGCGGTGCGTCGCCCGTAGCGCTTGGTCAGGCCCTTGGCCTCGAGCACCGCGCTCATGCGTACTCCTGTAACTGGATGCGGAAGGTGGTGGCGAACAGCGCCTCGATGCTTTCCGGGTCGAGGCCGGCGGCGCGGGCCTTGCTGAGCCAGGCGCGCAGTTCCTCGCGCAGCGGCTCGACCGCGGCGGCCTCTTCGCTGAGGGTGCGGGCGATGAAGGTGCCGACGCCGGGGCGGGCGGTGACCAGGCCCGCGTATTCCAGCTCGCGGTAGGCCTTGAGCACCGTGTTCGGGTTGATCGCGACCTTGGCGACCACGTCTTTGATCGTCGGGAGCCGGTCACCCTCGCGGAGCAGGCCGAGCCGCATGGCCTGGCGGACCTGCTGGATCAGCTGCATGTAGGGCGCGACGCCGGACCGACCGTCCAGATGAAACTCGATCACGCTTATCTCGTTTCTCTAGTTTCATAGGACTATAGGTGTTGTGGACCGCGGCGCGTCAAGGCTCGCCGTGCTGGGGGTTGGCTGTGAGTCGCTTCCGGGGCGTAGGTTGCTGACTCGGGTTCTTCGGTTCCGTTCGCGGAGGGTGCGTGCACTGTGCGGTTGACCGACTTCTGGGCGCGGTTGGAGCAGGCGTTCGGGCCGGGCTACGCGGCCAGCATCGCCGCCGACCAGGTGCTGCCCCAGCTCGACGGGCGCACCATCGAGCAGGCGCTGGACGCCGGGGTGGAGACGGTCGTGGTGTGGCGGGCCGTGGTGGCTGCCTATCCGGACCGGGTGCCGGCGCGGCTGCGTTGACTCGTACTCATGTTCGGCGTGTCGGCGTCGCGTAGTACACCTGTTCGGCTATTGTCCTCACCTGGCGGTTATCCACAGGCGCGGCACGGCGGCTGTTTTCTGTCATACCCAGCGCCTAGGTTGTCCGCGTGACGAAGAGTTCAAAGATGCCGGCGAAGGCAGGGGTGGCGACGATGGCGACAGGGCCTGATCGGGACAAGGCGCTCGACCTTGCTCTCGCGCAGATCGACAAGCAGTTCGGCAAGGGCTCGGTGATGCGGCTGGGGGAGCGGCCCGTCATCCAGACCGCGGTGATCCCGACGGGGTCCATCGCGTTGGACGTGGCGCTCGGCGTCGGCGGCCTACCGCGCGGTCGGGTCATCGAGGTCTACGGCCCGGAGTCCTCCGGTAAGACGACGGTGGCCCTGCACGCGGTGGCCAACGCCCAGCGGGCCGGCGGCATCGCGGCGTTCATCGACGCGGAGCACGCGCTCGACCCCGACTACGCCAGGGCGCTCGGTGTCGACACCGACGCGCTGCTGGTCTCCCAGCCCGACACCGGTGAGCAGGCGCTCGAGATCGCCGACATGCTGATCCGGTCCGGTGCGCTCGACATCATCGTCATCGACTCGGTCGCGGCCCTCGTGCCCCGCGCCGAGATCGAGGGCGAGATGGGCGACAGCCACGTGGGCCTGCAGGCCCGGCTGATGAGCCAGGCCCTGCGCAAGATCACCGGTATCCTCAACAACTCGGGGACGACCGCGATCTTCATCAACCAGCTCCGCGAGAAGATCGGCGTGATGTTCGGCAGCCCGGAGACCACGACCGGTGGCCGGGCACTGAAGTTCTACGCGTCGGTCCGCCTCGACGTGCGGCGCATCGAAAGCCTCAAGGACGGCACCGACGTGGTCGGCAACCGCACCCGCGTCAAGGTCGTCAAGAACAAGGTCGCGGCGCCGTTCAAGCAGGCCGAGTTCGACATCATGTACGGCAAGGGCATCTCCCGCGAGGGCTCCCTGATCGACGTGGGCGTCGAACAGAACATCATCCGCAAGTCGGGCGCGTGGTACACCTACGACGGCGACCAGCTGGGCCAGGGCAAGGAAAAGGCCCGCGAGTTCCTCAAGGAGAACCCGGACGTCGCCGCCGAGATCGAGAAGAAGATCCTCGAAAAGCTCGGCGTCGGCCAGGGCGCCGGCGACGCGGCCGGCGGCCTCGAGTTGCCGCCGGTCGACTTCTAACGGCTGACCGGCCATGGCCGGTCGACGCAGGGGTGCCCGTTCCGGCCGAGGCTGGGACGCGGCACCACCACGTCCATCCACCCGCCCACGCCGCCCACGCCCGGCGCCGGACGGCGAGACCCCGACCGACCCGTCGGCCGACTTCGTCTGGCCGGAAGGCGCCGAGCCCCTCGGCGACCCGTGGGGCGGCCGCGCCGCGGTCCTGGACGACGACGTCCCAACACCGCGGCCCGGCGGGTCCGCCGAGGGCGAGCCGATGACCGGGTCGGGCGGCGGTGGCCGCGGGCGGTCGCGGCGCGGCGGCCGTTCCGCTGCTGGTGGACGTGGTGGGTTCGGCTCCTCGGCGGCGCGGGCCGCGGCTGAGGGCGAGCCGATGTCGCCGGCCGACGAGGCCGAGCTGGCGAGGGAGATCTGCCTGCGGCAGCTCGCGGTCCGCCCGCGCACGCGCGCGGAGCTGGCCCGCGCCCTGGCCCGCCGGGGCATATCGGAGGAGACGGCGTCCGCGGTGCTGGACCGCTACGACGACGTCGGCATCATCGACGACGCCGCGTTCTCGCGGGCCTGGGTGAGCAGCCGCCACGCGGGCCGCGGCCTGGCCCGCCGCGCACTGGCCAACGAGCTGCGCAAACGCGGCGTCGACGCCGACACCGCCGGCGCCGCCCTGGAGCAGCTCGACGACTCGACCGAGGCGGAGACGGCGCGGGCGCTGGTGGACCGCAAGCTACGCACGGTCCGCGGCGACCCGGAACAGGTCTTCCGGCGGCTGGTCGGCATGCTGGCCCGCAAGGGTTACGCGCCGGGGGTGGCCATCCGCGCGGTCAAGGAGGCGCTGGCTGCCCAGAGCGCCGAGGCGGCAGAGTTCGCGGACCAGGTCGACGTCGACGCGTTGGCGGAGGCCCAGTCCGCGATGGAGGCGGACGCCGACGCGTCCCGGTCCGCGGACCCGGACTGACCCACACCGGGCCTGCGGGTGCGGCTCGCAGTCGCTGCCGCCAAGGAAGCTCGTCCCTGCCTGGTGACATACGCCCACGCGGGGCGCCGGGATTCGGTGGCGATCTGAAAGCGAACTATGGGCTGTTCAGCGGCTCGTTGACGCCGGGCCGGGCGCCGCACCGAGCGGGCGGTCGCCCTCCGAACGGCTCGGCGGATGGGTGGGCGTCGGGCAGTGCGGGCGGTCGCCTTTCGAATAGGGCGGTGGATGGGTGGGCGTCGGGCAGTGCGGGCGGTCGCCTTTCGAATAGGGCGGTGGATGGGTGGGCGTCGGGCAGTGCGGGCGGTCGCCTTCCGAACGCGGCGGCGGACGGGTGGGCGCCGGGCAGACTGGGCCGTCGCCTACCGGACGGGGTGAACCGCATCGGGTGGGCCGTCGCCTGTCGGTTTGGGTCGGCGGATCCGGGTGCGCCAGCACCAAAGTGGGCCGCGGACTACCCAGCTGATCGGCGGACCTGGTGAGTCAGCTGTCCGTCGGTTCCGGTTTCCAGCGCAGCCAGGTGCGGTCGTGCTCGAAGCCGACCCGCTGATAGAAAGGCACCGCGCGGTCACTCGAGTGGACCGTCACGTGCTCCAGGTCGAGTCTGGCGGCTTCGGCGAGTACCTCTTCCAGCAGCGCCGCGCCGACCCCGCCGTTGCGACGTTCGGGCACCACGAGCACCGACTGGACGTCGCCGCTCAGGCGTTTGCGCGCGGCCGGCGTTGGCACACGTTCGGCGACCATCAGCCAGGCCATGCCGACCACCTGCCCGTCCATCTCGGCGATGAACGGCAGGTGGGTGGCCTCATGGTCGACCAGCCACGTCGCGAACGCGTCCAGGAAGGTCGCGCGGTCCGTGCCGGTATAGCCGCGTTCCTCCGCCAGCCGCCGCCATCGCAGCCCGGCCAACGCCTCGGCGTCGGCCGTCGTCGCCCGCCGGACCGCAACGGCATCGCCGATCCTCGGCTCATGATCCACAAACCGAACCCTAGCGATATCGACGAGCCAGAGCGACCCGGTGCATATACAAGAGGGCTAACTCTCGCCTGACATCGCGAGGATCGCGGTGATGCCGCGGTCGAACAGGTCCTCGTCGCTCCACCGGCCCTCGTCCAGATGGCCCGACTCGATGAGAGTCGGATAAGCCGCCGCGTTCGCCGTGATGTGCCGCCTTGCTCCACCACGGACGGACGGGTCCGACGTACCGTGCCACGTCGCCTCCGTCACCGCCGAGCCGATCACGAAGTTGGCCAACAACCGCGTGACCACCGCCAACCCGACGCCCGCGAACCCACCCCGCACCAGCGCCGACTGCAGGAACTCCGTCCGGGCGAGCACGTTCGGCCCCAGCATCGGGCGGCCGATCAAGCCCGGCGCCCACGGATGGCGCAGCATGGCCGCCCGCCAGCCGCGGGTCAGGGCGCGCACGTCCTCCTGCCAGGACCCGCCCGCCGGCAGGACCACCCCACCGAAGACCTCGTCCACGGCCAGGTCGAGCAGGTCGTCCTTCGTGCGGACGTGCCAGTAGAGCGCCGTCGACGTGACGCCCAGGTCAGAACCCAACCGACGCATCGTCAAGCCCTCAATGCCGTGCTCGTCGAGCACCGACACCGCGGCGTGGACGATCCGGTCGCGAGTCAGCGGCGCCGCGCGGCGGGGGCGGGCCGGCTCGGCGCGGAGCCACACGCTGGTCGCGTTCATGGCCGCACTCTATTACAGTGCCAAGGCAACTTAACAGCGATAAGTCTGCGAGCAGGGCCATGCCGGTGATCCGCGTACAGCTCGACAGCGACAGGAACACCGCGCGCCAGGTGGTGCGGCTTCACCGGGCGGGCAGGATCCATCACGACTCCCGCGACGCCGCGCGGGCCGAGGTCTGGCGTAAGGGCCACACGCCCGCGGCCGAGCCCGTCTTCGTCGGCATCACCAACGGCGAGCCGGTGCGACTCGTCTACGACGTGGAGGTCCACCTCGACACCCACCGGTGACTGTGGACCCCGGCTGTGGCACCATCGGGTATCCACGTTGCGCAACCGCGCGATTACGGACACGCGATGTGGATGTTGGTGGCAACTTTCGTGCTGATTCGAAGCGTGTTGAGCAGGGGGTGAGCGGATGCGTGCCCTATGTCCCTCGCCCAGCCGGATCATGAGTCCTTGACCGAACGGCCCCTCGCGACCTAGCCTCGCGTTACAGATTGGAATGCCCGACCATCGCAGGCTAAGCGCACAACATAGATCCCGTAACAAGACGGCATCACTTTGGCCGGTTACTCGGCCACATACCCCGTTATCGGACAGGGCCGGTTCGGTAGTGAGGTGATAACAGCTTCGGCCAACCGGCGGCGCAGTGGCGCACCGTCGGTCGGCCCTTCACGGCCAACAGCCGCCTCGGTCGGGCGTCCGTACAGCCGCGCGTGAGTGCGGGAGGGCCACCCCTTCCCGCGCGCCGGACCGGTGAGGGGAGGCGTCATGACCGGGCGACACCGGCGATGCCGCGGTAAGGAAGATGCGGCAGGCGAGCGGAGCGAGCGCGGTCAGCTCAGTCGCCGGCGCTCTTGCCCAGCCGACCGGAGGGAGGCTGCGGCATGAGCGCGCTGGACGTGGTCCTACTCGCCGCGGTCATCGTTCTCGCCGCCGCCGTCCTCGTCGGTCTCGTCCTCGGTGCCCGCGCCCTGCGCCGGCTCAACGCCCACGCGACCGCGCCCAAGACCGAGGACCCCAGCTACACCGCCGAGCGTGAGCGCCACGAACAGTCGCTGGCGACGCTGCGTACCAAGGCCGAAGAGGCCACCTCCACCGTCGACAACGCGAAGTCCGCTGCCGCCGCCGCGCGCACCGAAGCCGCCGCCGCCAAGGCCGAGGCGACCGCCGCCCGGGCCGAGGCGCGCCGCGTGCTCGACGACGCCCGCGCCGAGGCCGACAACCTGCTCGACCGCGCGCACCGCCAGGCCGAGCAGGACGCCGAACAGCTCCGGGCCGCCGCCCGCCGCAGCGGTGAGCGCGAGGCCAGCATGCTCGCCGCCACCACCAAGGAGCAGGCCGCCGACGTCGAGCGCCGCGCCGCCCGGATGGACGAGCGGGAGCGCATGCACGCCGAGGAGGTCGAGCGGCTCACCGAGCGCGAACGCCGGCTCGCCGCCGCCACCGCGGAGCTCGCCGAGCGCGAGCAGGCGCTCGCCAACCGCGAGGTCGCCCTCACCGAGGCCGACGAGCAGCGCCGCCGGGAGCTGGAGCGGGTCGCCGGGCTCACCGCCGAATCCGCGCGTACGGAGCTGGTCGAGTCCATCGAGGTGCAGGCCAAGCGCGAGGCCGCGATCCTGGTCCGCGACATCGAGGCGGACGCCCGGGCCACCGGCGAGCAGCGCGCCCGGCACATCGTGGTCGAGGCGATCCAGCGCGTGGCCAGCGAGCAGACCGCGGAGAGCGTGGTCAGCGTCCTGCACCTGCCGGGCGACGAGATGAAGGGCCGGATCATCGGCCGCGAGGGCCGCAACATCCGCGCGTTCGAGTCCGTCACCGGCGTCAACCTCATCATCGACGACACGCCCGAGGCCGTACTCCTGTCGTGCTTCGACCCTGTCCGTCGCGAGATCGGCCGGCTGACGCTGGAGAAGCTGGTCCTCGACGGCCGGATCCACCCGCACCGGATCGAAGAGGTCTTCGAGACGGCGAAGCAGGAGGTCGAGCGCCTCTGCCAGCGGGCAGCCGAGGACGCCCTGGTCGAGGTCGGCATCACCGAGATCCACCCGGAGCTGGTCACGCTGCTCGGCCGGCTGCGCTACCGCACGAGCTACGGCCAGAACGTGCTGAAGCACCTCGTCGAGACCGCGCACATCGCCGGCATCATGGCAGCCGAGCTGCGCCTCGACGCACAGCTGATCAAGCGCGGCGCGTTCCTGCACGACATCGGCAAGGCGCTCACGCACGAGGTCGAGGGCAGCCACGCGCTGATCGGCGCCGACCTGGCCCGGAAGTACGGCGAGTCCGACGAGGTCGTCCACGCGATCGAGGCGCACCACAACGAGGTGCAGCCGCAGACGATCGAGGCCGTGCTGACCCAGGCGTCCGACGCGTGCTCCGGCGGCCGGCCGGGCGCGCGCCGCGAGAGCCTCGAGGCCTACGTCAAGCGCCTCGAGCGCATCGAGGAGATCGCCGGCGGCAAGACCGGCGTCGAGAAGGTCTTCGCGATGCAGGCCGGCCGCGAGATCCGCGTCATGGTCAAGCCGGACGACGTCGACGACATCGGCGCCGCCGTCCTCGCCCGCGACGTCGCGAAGCAGATCGAGGAAGAGCTGACCTACCCCGGCCAGATCAGGGTCACCGTCGTCCGCGAGTCGCGGGTCACGGAGATCGCCAGATAACAACCGAGGTGGTCCCGGGTCCGCCGGGGGCGCGACCGTCGCTCCCGCCGGACACCGCTGCGCTTCGCTCCGCTGCCAGGTCCGCGGGCCGCCCCGTCACCCCGAAACCCCGATAGCCTCCGCGACCATGGAGCGCAGACAGCACGCGTGGCGGATCGAGGAGCGGGAGTACCGGCGGCACGAGGCGCGACGTGGCCGGCGGCACGCGTACCGGAAGCTGGCGCCGGAACGCACCGCGCTGGTCGTCGTCGACATGGTGCCGTTCTTCGTCGACGACAACGAGTACACGTTCGGCATCGTGCCCAACATCGCCCGCCTAGCCGGCACGTTGCGCGCGGCGGGTGGCACCGTCGCCTGGGTCCTGCCGGGCTACGTCGAGCCGTCGCCCGTGACCAACGAGTTCTACGGCCCGGAGACCGCCGCGATGTTCGCCCGCAGCGGCGGCGACGGCACACTCCGCTCCCGCCTGTGGCACGAGTTCGAGCCCGACGACGCGGACCTGTTCGTCGAGAAGACCGCGTCGAGCGCGTTCTTCCCGGGCCGATCACCGCTGCCGGGCCAGCTCGCGGAACGCGGCATCGACACCGTGCTCATCACCGGAACGGTGACGAACGTCTGCTGCGAGTCCTCGGCCCGCGACGCGAGCACCCTCGGCTATCGCGTGGTCATGGTCGCCGACGCCAACTCCGCTCGTCGCGACGAGGACCACAACGCCACCCTCTACACGATCTACCGGACCTTCGGCGACGTACGCACGACGGACGAGGTCCTGGAACTGCTCGACGCCAGACCCTAGAAGCCGCCGCCGGCGCCGCCCATGGCCGCGCCCGGATCGATCGGCCGGGTCTTGATGCCGCGGCGTTGCGTGCGGCGGTCCAGGTAGTTGGCCAGGCCCGTCAGCGCGAAGTTGACCACGATGTAGAGCACCGCCGCCACGATCGCGGCCTGGATCACGTTGAAGTAGTTCGCGGCCACCACGTTGACGCCGAGCTGCAGCAGCTCCGGGTACGAGACGATGTAGCCGAGCGCCGTGTCCTTCAGCAGCACGACCAGCTGGCTCACGATCACCGGCAGCATCGCGCGAGCCGCCTGCGGCACCAGGATGTGCTGCATCACGGCGCTCTTGCGCATGCCGACCGCGTACGCCGCCTCGGACTGTCCCGACGGCACCGCGCGGATGCCGGCCCGGAACGCCTCCGCCAGCACCGACCCGTTGTAGAGGGTCAGGCCGATCACCACGGACCAGAACGGCGGCACCGGCTGGTGGATCAGGAAGGGCACGCCGAACGAGATGAAGAAGATCATGAGGAGCAGCGGGACGGCGCGGAAGAACTCGACGACCACACCCGCCGGGACGCTGATCCAGCGGTGCTCCGACAGCCGGCCCACCGAGAAGATCAGGCCGAACGCTAGCGCGAAGACCATCGCGGTCGCCGCCGCCTTCAGCGTGCCCTCGATGCCGGGGAAGATGAAGTTCTTCCAGACGGCGCCCTGCGTGAAGGGCTCCCAGAGCACCTTCGTGAACTGGCCCTTCTCGTCGAACTTGCGGTAGATCCAGTAGAGCAGCGCCAGGATCAGCCCGCCGAACACCACGGTCAGGATGGCGTTGCGGACCTTCGCCCGCGGCCCCGGGTGGTCGTAGAGGACCGGGTTGCCGTTCACCGCTTCACCGCCAGTCGGTTGGCCAGCCAGCCGAAGAAGTAGCCGACCGGGATGAGCACGGCCGCGAACGTACCGGCGAAGACGAGGAAGATCAGGATGACCTGGTCACCGTTGTCGTTGATCAGCTGCTTCATGATGTTGCTGGCTTCGAGCAAGCCGATCGTGCCGACGATGGTGGTGTTCTTGCAGAGCGCGATCAGCACGCTCCCGAGCGGCGCGATCACGGCGCGGCCGGCCTGGGGGAGCACCACGATCCGCAGCGTCTGGCTGAACGTGAGCCCGATGGCCCGCGCCGCCTCGGCCTGGCCCGGCGGCACCGTGTTGATGCCGGAGCGCAGCGCCTCGCAGACGAACGCGGCCGTGTAGACGGAGAGGCCGACGACGCCGAGCCAGAAGTTGTTGAGGATCAGGTCGTCACTCAACGAGATGGTCAGCGTGGCGTACAGGCCGAAGTAGCAGAAGAAGATGATCAGCGTCAGCGGGGTGTTGCGGAAGATGTTGACCCACGCGGCGCCGAACCAGCGCAGCACCGGCACGGGCGACACGCGCATCCCCGCCAGCAGCACGCCGATCACCAGGGCCAGCGCCGCCGAGGCGCCGGTCATCTTGAGGATCCACAGGAAACCCGACACGTACGCGTCGAAGTTGGCGGGATCGCTGAATACGGGCACGCCCCGCTCCTCCCTTCGGGTGTCTCACCACGCACGGGGCCGGCGGCGTGTCCGCCGCCGGCCCCGCGCGTCTGCGCGTCAGGCGCAGTTGGTCAGCTTGCTGGTGTCGAGCTCAGGAGCCGGGGTGCCGCTCTTGCCGAGCGTCTTGTCCCAGGCGGCCTTGTAGGAGCCGTCGCTGGCGGCGGCCTTCAGGATCTCGTTGATCTTCTCGCAGCCGGCCTTGTCGGCCTTGGCGAGGCCGACGCCGTAGGGCTCCTCGGAGAACGGCTTGCCGACCACCTTGAACTTGCCCGCGAACTGCGGCTGGGCCGCGTAACCCGCGAGGATGATGTCGTCGGTGGTCACCGCGTCGACCTGGCCACCGGCCAGCGCGGTGATGCACTTCGAGTAGGCGTCGAAGAGCTGCAGCTGCGCGCCCTTGTACTTCTCCTGGATCCGCTTGGCCGGGGTCGAGCCGGTCACCGAGCAGACCTTCTTGCCCTCGAGCTGCTCGGGCGCGCTGATCGTGGAGTCGGTCGGCACGAGCAGGTCCTGACCGGCCATGAAGTACGGCCCGGCGAAGTTGACCTTCGTCTTGCGCTCGTCGTTGATGGTGTAGGTCGCGATCACCAGGTCGACGGTGCCCTGCTGGATGTAGGGCTCGCGGTTGGCCGACACCGTGGTCACGTACTGGATGCCGGACTCCTGCATCCCGAGACCCTTGGCGATGATCTTCGCCATCTCGATGTCGAAGCCCTCGTAGGCGGTGCCGGTCTGCAGGCCGAGACCCGGCTGGTCGGCCTTGACGCCGACCTTCAGCGAACCGCCCTGCGCCTTGGCGATCACGCCGGTCGCGTTCGAGTCGCCCGAACCGGTGCCGGTGCCGCTGCCCGTACCCGTGCCGCTGCCGCCGTCGTCACCACAGGCCGCCATCGTCAGTGCGAGCACTGCCGCCGCGGCGGTGGCCGCAACGCGCGTCATCCGCATGTACTTCTCCTCCTTGTGAAGGAGACCCGGCGCCGGTGCGGCCGGATCCCTTGGTGTGCAGGGAAACGTGAGATCAGTGCGTAAGGATCTTGGAAAGGAAGTCCTTGGCCCGGTCGCTGCGGGGGTTGGCGAAGAACTCGCCGGGTTCGGCCTGCTCGACCAGCTGACCGTCAGCCATGAATACCACGCGGTTGGCCGCATGCCGCGCGAAACCCATCTCGTGGGTGACCACGACCATCGTCATGCCGTCGCGGGCGAGGGACGTCATGACGTCGAGCACCTCGCCCACCATCTCGGGGTCGAGCGCGCTGGTCGGCTCGTCGAAGAGCATCGCCTTGGGCTGCATCGCCAGCGCGCGCGCGATCGCCGCGCGCTGCTGCTGGCCGCCGGAGAGCTGGGCCGGATATTTGCCCGCCTGGTTGGCGATGCCGACGCGTTCGAGCAGGGCCATGCCGCGCTTGCGCGCCTCTTCGGCTTTCTCCTTACGCACCTTGATCGGCCCGAGCGTCACGTTCTCGAGGATCGTCTTGTGCGCGAACAGGTTGAACGACTGGAAGACCATGCCCACGTCGCTGCGCAACCGGGCGAGCGCGCGGCCCTCGGCCGGCAGCGCCTTGCCGTCGAACGTGATCTGTCCGGAGTTGATCGTCTCCAGCCGGTTGATCGCACGGCAGAGGGTCGACTTGCCCGAACCGGACGGTCCGATCACGACCACCACTTCGCCGCGCCCGACCGACAGGTCGACGTCACGCAGCACGTGCAGGTCGCCGAAGAACTTGTTGACCTTGTCGAGCACGATCAGCGACTCCTGCGACGCGTCACTCGCGACCATCGACCCCTCCCTCTGGATGGAGCCACTCTAAGGGTGACGATGTGTCAGGACGGGCCGCGAACGGTCACGGAGCGGTAACGCGGCCCTCGAACATGCCCGCTTGCAGGCACGATTCTTGTATGGGTATCCCTCCGGTCCCGACGGGGCAGGTCTCCGCGATCTGGAACTGGCACGCGGAGGCGCCCCTGACACCATCCGTGGTCATGCGCGTGCTCAGCGTGGTCACCGGTTGTGCGGTCGTCCCACTGGGTGACGACGACCCGCCGGACGACGCCGTGCTCTGCGACGTGTGGCACGGCGGCGGCGACTTTCCCGTGGCCATCGACTGCTACGCGCCGCCGCCCGAGGTCAACGAGCCGGCCGCGGCCGCCGAGGTCGCCTCGCTGCTGCGCCGCCGGATCCTGCTCGCCGACGACACGCTGATCCCCGACCGGCACGTGCTGGCGACCGCCGACGGCACGCTGCGACCCGTACACGTGGATCTCCTCGAGACCGACGACGGCACCGCGCTGTCCAACCCGCGGATCTGCACCGGGCACGACCCGTGGTGCCGGCAGCGGGTGCCGTGCCAGCAGTCGCGGTGGACCCCGGACCGGGTGGTCCCGGGCCTGGCGGCCTGAGCTTCACTGGCGGCTACCCTGTAGAGGTCATGACTACAGGGGCCCAGGCCAGCCCGCGCACCTACCAGGTGCGGACGTACGGCTGCCAGATGAACGTGCACGACTCCGAGCGGATCTCCGGGCTGCTCGAGGCGGCCGGCTATGTCCGCGCCGAGGCGGATGACGCCGACGTGGTGGTGTTCAACACCTGTGCCGTCCGGGAGAACGCCGACAACCGCCTCTACGGCAACCTCGGCCACCTGCGACCGGCCAAGACCCGCCGCCCCGACATGCAGATCGCGGTCGGCGGCTGCCTCGCGCAGAAGGACCGCGGCGAGATCGTCAAGAAGGCGCCCTGGGTCGACGTGGTCTTCGGCACCCACAACATCGGCTCCCTGCCGGCGATGCTCGAGCGCGCCCGGCACAACGCCGAGGCCGAGGTCGAGATCCTCGAGTCGCTCGAGGTCTTCCCGTCGACGCTGCCTGCGCGCCGCGAGTCGACGTACGCCGGCTGGGTCTCGATCTCCGTCGGCTGCAACAACACCTGCACCTTCTGCATCGTCCCGTCGCTGCGCGGCAAGGAGAAGGACCGCCGGCCCGGCGAGGTCCTGGCCGAGGTCGAGGCGCTGGTCGCCGAGGGCGTGCTCGAGGTGACGCTGCTCGGGCAGAACGTCAACTCGTACGGCGTCGAGTTCGGTGACCGGCTCGCGTTCGGCAAGCTCCTCCGCTCCACCGGCGCGGTCGAGGGGCTCGAACGGGTCCGCTTCACCAGCCCGCACCCCAAGGACTTCACCGACGACGTGATCGCGGCGATGGCCGAGACGCCGAACGTCTGCCACTCGCTGCACATGCCGCTGCAGTCGGGCTCCGACGCGGTGCTCAAGGCGATGCGCCGGTCCTACCGGCAGGAGCGCTACGTCGGGATCATCGACAAGGTACGCGCGGCGATGCCCGACGCGGCCATCACGACCGACATCATCGTCGGCTTCCCGGGCGAGACCGAGGACGACTTCCAGCGCACCCTCGACGTGGTCCGCGCGGCCCGGTTCTCCAGCGCCTTCACGTTCCAATATTCGCCGCGCCCCGGCACACCGGCGGCGACCATGGACCTCCAGGTGCCCAAGGCCGTGGTGCAGGACCGCTACGAGCGGCTGATGGCTGTCGTCGAGGAGACGACCTGGGCCGAGAACAAGGCGCTGGTCGGCTCGACCGTCGAGGTGCTGGTCGCGGTGGGCGAGGGCCGCAAGGACGAGGCGACCGGGCGGTTGTCGGGTCGGGCCCGCGACGGGCGGCTCGTGCACTTCGCCACCGGCTCGCTCGACGGGATCCGGCCGGGCGACGTCGTCGAGACCGTGGTGACCTACGCGGCGCCGCACCACCTCAACGCCGACGGCGACCCGCTGTCGCACCGCCGCACCCGCGCCGGTGACGCCTTCGAGGCCGGTCGGGCGCCGCGGACGCCGGGCGTCAGCCTCGGCATGCCGGGGGTCGGGCGGCCGCCGGTGCAGGCGATGCCGGCCGCGCCGGCCTGCGCCACGCACTGAGTTGCCGGGGCGGCGGCGGGCCGTGGGTTACCCGCCGCCGCGGTCTCCGGATTCTCAGCAGGCGACGCCGTTGAGCGCCGCCGCGCCCGGCGCGGACGCCGAACCGTTGGCGGTGAAGCCGATCGTCACGGACGCACCCGCCGCGAGCGTCGGCGACCAGGTTGGCGCGGCGGCCGTGACCGTCGTGCCGGACTGGGTGACGGTCGCGTTCCAGCCGCTGCCGAGCGTGACGCCGGACGGCCAGGTCCAGGTCAGCCGCCAGGGGTTGACCGCCGCGGTGCCGCGGTTGGTCACCGTCAGCTCACCCTGGAAGCCGCCCTGCCAGGCGTTGGTCTGGCGGTAGGTGGCGTCGCAGTCGCCCTGTGCGGGCGGCGTGCTCGGCCCACCCGTCGGGCCACCCGTCGGCCCGCCGGTCGGGCCGCCCGTGGGGCCACCGCTGCCGGTCGGTGCGATCAGATACGGCTGGATGATCGACTGCTTCGCCTGGTTGATCGTCGTCCAGTCGTCGTTGGCGATCCCGCCCGTGTCGCCCGAGTTGGGGTTCCACGACCAGTAGGTGAACGACATCCCGTTGACGCCACTGCCCAGGTAGGACATGAGGTTCGTCAGCCAGACCCGGTCCTTGGGATCGGCCAGCGTCGTGCCGAACTCGCCCAGCATGATCGGGGCGGTGTTCTGCTTGAACAGGTAACCCCAGTACTTGTCCCAGATCCCCGGCAGGTTCGCCGGATAGTTCGGCGCGTCGAACCAGCTCTGGTGATAGACCGAGATCGCGTAGTCGTGCGGCGAGTAGACCAGCCGGTTCGCCACCGACAGCCGCACCGGGAACTCCCCGGCCTTGCTGAGGTTGCCGCCCCACCAGCCGCAGTCCTCGTCGTTGCTGGTGTCCCCGTCCCACACATTGGACAGTCCGCCACTCGGGCAGCTCACGCCCTCGACGAAGATGAGCCAGTTCGGTTGTACGCCGAGGATCGCGTTGCCGGCCCGCTCGGCGGCGAGCCGCCAGTCCCGCGCGGTGTCACCGCAGCCCCAGCAGGCGCCCGTCGCGGCCGGGTTGGTGCCCTCGGCGTGCGGCTCGTTGTGCAGGTCGGCGCCGATCACGGTGGTGTTGTTGGCATAGCGCTGGGCCAGCATGCGCCAGTCGCTGATCCAGGTGCTCTCCGGCACGGCGGAGGTGTACCAGAGCGCCGTCTGCTGCGCGCTGGTCGGCCGGTGGCGGTCGAGGATCACCCGCATGCCCTTGCCGCCGGCGTACGCGATGACCTTGTCCAGAATCTGCAGTGGTGAGTTGCCGACGAGGTCGGGATTGACGAAGTCGTTGATCCCGGTGGCGGTCGCGCCGGCCTTGAGCGCGTCGTTGGAGAAGGGGATGCGCAACGTGTTGTAACCGAGGTTGGCCATGGTGTCGATCTGGCTGCGCCACGGGTTGCTCGACCACAGGCCGTGGAAGGTCTTGTTGTCGGTCTCCATGCCGAACCAGTTGATCCCGGTGAGCCGCACGGTCGCGCCGGTGCTGTCGACGATCTTGTTGCCGCTCGTGTGGAGGTAACCGGTGCCGGTGCCGGCCGCTTGGGCCGGTGTGCTCGTCAGCGCGACGCCGACGAGCACGGTCGCGGCAGCGACCATCGTCGCGACCAGCGCGCCGCGGACAGGTTTGCGTTGCATGTGCCAGGGCTCCATTTCACGGGGGTACGAGATCCCGCGCGGCGCTCGTCGCGCGGCGCGTGCCCTGGCTCCGCGACCATTGTGATCGCGGTCGATGGTCCGGGTCAAGGTGGCGGTACGATCCCAACCGTGCAAGATCCGGGCTGCCCGTGCGTCATCTGCTCCGGCGTCCGCCGCGGCCGCGACGCCGGCACGGTGTCGATGGTCGAGAAGCACGGCTGGTGCGTGCTGCGGGTGCCGGGAAGTTTCGACTTCGCCTACACGGTCGGTCTCTGGCATTCGTTCCAGCTGCCGGAGCTGGTGATGTTCGGCCTGGCGGGCGAGGACATGCAGGTGTGGCTCAACACCGCGGTGGATCGGCTACGCGAGATCGGCTGGCCGGCGGCCGAAACCCCGTTCACGGGCGTGATCGAGGGCCACCCGACGATGCTGCGCCCGGTCGACGAGTCGTGGCGGGACGCCCTGTTCGGCACCGCGTACCGCTTCTACGGCGGCTGGTCCGTCCCGGTCTGGCAGCTCGTCTGGCCGGACGCGGCCGGTCGGTGGCCGTGGAACGACGAGGCGACGGTGAGCAGCCGGACGCGCCAGGCCTTCGCGTGGCTGCCGGTGTCGTCGCACCCGCGCGGCAGTTGGCGCCTGGTCGGCACCCACACTCCCGGTTTCCCACTTCCGGCGGAGCCGGACAGCTGGGCGCTGACCACCCGCGCGCTGCTGGCGGGCGAGACGTCGCCGGCCCTGGTCGTCTTCGACGAGGGCGCCTTCGACGTCCTCGACGCCCGCGGCTACGCGGCCGACGACCTCTGCCTCGGCTACCTGGGGCACGCCGTCGAACGCCACCCGGCACTGACCGCGTTCGCGGACCTGCCGGACGGACACGTCGCCACGCTCGCGCCCGACGGCGCGTGGCAACGCGAGCCGCTGTCGGCGCCGCAGCGCACCGCGAGCACGGCCGCCTGGCAGAACGACCAACACCCACGCGTCAGCGCTTGACGCGGACGACCCGCCGCGCAGGACGCACACCGGCGGCTGCGGACCCGTGGACCGGCCCGCGGACCGAAGCACCGCGGGCTGTCAGTGCTGTGGTCAGTGGCAGCCCACCTCCTCCCACGCCGCCGAGTCGTCACTCATGCGCGGGAGTGTGCCACCGACCACCGACAAAACCGCGTGGCTGTCTTGCCACCGCGGACGTGGCAGGGACGGGCCCCCTGGGGCCCGGCCCGGTGTCCGGCGGGAGCGACGGGCTGGACCACCGCGCGCCCGGGAAATCCGACCGTGTTCGTAACTGCATTCCGCAGAACGGATCGCCGGCCCGGGAAATCGTCCTATGTCCGAAATGGAATTCGGAACGAAACTAATTGGCTTGTTCGGCCAGATTCAGGAATTGGCGCTTCTGGTTGAGCGCGTTCTCGGCCTCGCGGATCCGCTTGGCGTCGCCGGCGTGGCGGGCCCGCTCGAGGCGCTGCTCGGCCTCCGCGACCTGCTCCCGCATCTGGACGAGCAGCGGGTTCGCGGACGGCTCGGTGCGGCGCCAGGCCGAGTCCATCGCGACCCGGACCTTCTCCTCGACCGCGCGCATCCGCCGGTCGAGGCCGCCGGCCACGTCGCGCGGCACGCGGCCCGCGTCGTGCCACTGGCCCTGGATCTCGCGGAGCTTGGCCTGCGCGGCCCGCGGGTCGGCGTCGACGTCGATCGACTCGGCCTCGCTGACCAGCGCCTGCTTGCGCTCCAGGTTGCCGCGCTGCTCGGCGTCGCGGGCCGAGAAGACCGTGCTGCGGCTCGTGAAGAAGGCGTCCTGCGCGGCGCGGAACCTCTCCCAGAGGCGCTGCTCGGCCTCCTTCGAGGCGCGCGGCGCCGCCTTCCACTCGGTCATCAGCTCCTTGAGCCGCGCCGCGGTCGGGCCCCAGTCGGTCGACTCGCGCAGCGACTCGGCCTCGGCGACCAGCGCTTCCTTGGCGCCCTGGGCCTGCTTGCGCTGGGAGTCCAGGGTCGCGAAGTGCGCGCCGCGGCGGCGGGTGAAGCCGTCACGGGCCGCGGCGAAGCGCTTCCACAGCTCGCCGTCGGACTTCTTGTCGACGCCGCGGATGGTCTTCCACTCGTCGAGGATCTCCTTGAGCCGGTCGCCGGCCGACTTCCAACCGGTGGACTCGGCCGCGATCTTCTCGGCCTCCTCGACGAGCTGGGTCTTGCGGGCCAGCGCCTCGGCCCGGGCGGTCTCGCGGGCGGCGCGGGCCTCACCGGCCTTCGCCTCGGCGGACTCGGCCAGCCGGTCGAGCCGGGCGGTCAGGCCATCGATGTCACCGACGACGTGAGCCTCGGCCAGCGACCCGCGGATGCGCCGGATCGTGGCGAGCGAGTGGGACGCGTCGGCCGCGCCGGAGCCCATGCGCGCCTCGACGAGGTCGACCTCGGTGACCACGTCGGCGAACCGCCGGGCGAAGTGGGCCAGGCCCTCCTCGGGCGAGCCGGCCTGCCAGGAGCCGACGATCCGTTCCCCCTCGGCCGTCTTGACGTAAACCGTGCCCTCCGCGTCCACGCGTCCGAAGGCCGTCCAGTCGCTCATCTGCCCATCCTCGTTCGTCCGACTCCGTCGGGAATGCACCCTTCGGGCGTCGCCATAGCGCAGTATTGTTACCGCTGCATTGTCACAGGTCCCACCCCGTCCAAGTCGAGCGCCTATTGGCGACCGTGACCATACGGAGACCGGGGCGCGAATCACGCGGGGACGGACTGCCCGTCCCGATACCGTTATGCGGTGACCCTCGTAGCTGTCGCGGTCTGTCCTCATCCGCCCATGATCGTCCCGGAGGTGGCCGGCGGTGCCGCCGCCGAGCTCGACGACCTCCGTGCGGCCTGCGCGTCCGCGGTCACGGCGCTGGGCAAGGTCGGCGCGCGGCAAATCGTCGTGTTCGGCGCGGATTCGGCCATGACGTCCTATGACCCGCCACAGCGCGGCTCGCTCCGGCCGTGGGGCGTCGACCTCGACGTGTCACTCGGCCCGCACGACCCGCTGGAGAGCCACGAGTTGCCGTTGAGCCTGGTGATAGGCGCGTGGCTGTTGCGGCAGCACCCGCCCGGCCAGCCGGCGGTGGTCAACATGCAGGGGATCTCGTCTTCCGCTTCACCGGCGGAATGCCGCGACTTCGGCGAGTGCTGCGCGCCCGACGGTCCGTGGGCGCTGCTCGTGATGGGCGACGGGTCCGCGTCGCGGGGGATCAAGTCGCCGGGGTACGACGACCCGCGCGCCCAGCCCTACGACGACGCTCTGGCGGCCGCGCTGGCCGGGGTCGACCTGGACGCGTTGCACGCCCTCGACCCGGAGGTGTCGCGGTCGCTGGGCGTGGCGGGCCGGCCGGCGTTCCAGGCGCTGGCGGGCGCGGTCGGTGCGGCCGGCGGCACGTGGTCCGGCGAACTGTCGTACAACGCTGCTCCCTACGGCGTCGGCTATTTCGTGGCCAGTTGGACGCGCTCATGACCGTCGTGGCCGTGGTCGGCCCGACCGCCGCCGGCAAGTCGGCGCTGAGCCTGGCGCTGGCGGAGGAGCTCGGCGGCGAGGTCGTCAACGCCGACTCGATGCAGCTCTACCAGGGCCTGGACATCGGCACCGCGAAGCTGACGGTGCCGGAGCGGCGCGGCATCCCGCATCACGTACTCGACATCTGGCCCGTCACGGCGCCCGCGAGCGTCGCCGAATACCAGCGCCTGGCGCGGTCGGCGATCTCCGACATCCTGGCCCGGGGTCGGGTGCCGCTGCTGGTCGGCGGCTCGGGTCTGTATGTGCGGGCGGTCCTGGAGGAGTTCGACTTTCCGGGTACGGACGCCGCGTTGCGCGCCTCGCTGGAGGCCGAGCTTTCTTCGGTCGGCGCCGGCGCGCTGCACGAGCGGCTGCGCGCCGCGGACCCGGTGGCGGCGTCCCGCATCCTGCCGACGAACGGCCGCCGGATCGTCCGCGCCCTGGAGGTGATCACCCTCACGGGCCAGCCGTTCGCCGCGGCCCTACCGTCGGAGCCGGTGCCGTTTTATCCCTCTGTGCAGATCGGGGTCGACGTAGCGCCGCCGGTCCTGGACGAGCGGATCGCGACCCGGGTCGCGGCGATGTGGTCGGCGGGCCTGGTCGAGGAGACCCGCGGCCTGGTGTCGGCGGGCCTGCGCGAGGGCCGCACGGCGAGCCGGGCACTCGGATACCAGCAGGTCCTGGCGTTCCTGGCGGGGGAGTGCGGCGAGCAGGAGGCCCACGACGAGACGATCCGGGCCACCCGCCGCTTCGTGCGGCGCCAGCGCACCTGGTTCCGGCGGGACTCCCGGATCACCTGGCTGGACGGCGCGGACCCGACCTTGGTGAGCTTGGCACTTGACGCGGTCCACGCGGAGCGAGCGGGTACGCGATGATGGGCGGCGGCATCGAGATGGGGGTTGGCGTGCGATTCTTCAAGGGCCACGGCACAGGCAACGACTTCGTGATCCTCCCGGACCCGGACGGCGTCCTGGACCTGACACCGTCGTTGGTGGCGACCCTCTGCGACCGCCGCTTCGGCATCGGCGCGGACGGCGTCCTCCGGGTGGTCCGCTCGGCGAAACACCCACACGCCACAGACCTGGCCGGCGAGGCCGAGTGGTTCATGGACTACTGGAACGCCGACGGCTCGATCGCCGAGATGTGCGGCAACGGCGTACGCGTCTTCGCCCGCTTCCTGTCCGTGGAGCACTACGAGCCGGGCACGTCGTTCCCGATCGCCACCCGCGCAGGCGTGGTCCAGGCAACGGTGTCCGCGGACGAGGTCTCGGTGGTCCTGCCAACCCCACGCGTAGGCGGAGGTTCGACGGCCACACTGGGCGGCCTGACCTTCACCGGCACGTCGGTAGACGTCGGCAACCCACACCTGGTCTGCGCCCTGCCGTCGGGCATGGCCCTTGGCGACCTGGACCTGACCACGGCCCCGGCCTACGACCCGACCGCCTTCCCGACAGGCGTCAACGTCGAGTTCGTTGTGCCGGGCGCGAGCGAGGCAGCGACTTTCGGCCACATCGCCGTCGACCGCCGCCCAGGCCCGGACCGCGGCCACATCGCAGTGGATTCGCCGCCGGCGGATCGGCGGGAGCAGGGTCACATCGCGGTGGATTCGCCTCCCGCGGGAGGCCCGGACCGTGGTCACATCGCCGTGGATTCACCGCCGGCGGATCGGCGGGAGCAGGGCCATATCGCGGTGGACTCCCCACCAGCCGACGGCCCGGACCGTGGCCACATTGCGGTGGATTCGCCTCCCGCGGATGGCCCGGACCGTGGTCACATTGCCGTCGACTCGCCGCCGGCGGATCGGCGGGAGCAGGGCCATATCGCGGTGGACTCCCCGCCGGCGGATGGCCCGGACCGTGGTCACATTGCCGTCGACTCGCCGCCCCCGGCGCAGCCGGACCGGGGCCACATCGCAGTCGACAAGCGCCCGATCCCGGTAGGCGTCGACGCCCACGTCGCGATGCGCGTCTACGAACGCGGCTCAGGCGAGACCCTCTCCTGCGGCTCAGGCGCAATCGCGGTGGCAGCGGTCGCCCTACACGAACTGGGCAAGCAAACCGGCGTGGTAGCCGTCGACGTCCCCGGCGGCCGCCTAACGGTCGCCTTCGACGGCCAGGCCTGCACCTTCACAGGCCCAGCCGTCCTGGTAGCCACCGGCGAAACCCTCACCACCTGAACGATCCGCACCGCCGAAGCCACTCAACTCGCCACTCTGGCTCCGGGCGCAACAAACGCCCGGAGCCAAACTGACGCCGCCGAACAGCTGACCCAACCGAGCCGCGCCGACTAGTGCCGCTGCCGCCCGCCACTCGTCGATCGAGCGATTCGACGCCGGCACGTGACTGTCACCATCAAACCGCCCTGCCGGCGTCACGGGCAGGGCGTTGACGCGGTGAGCCCGCACCGGGCCGAGCCGACGAGCGGTGAGCGCGCACCGGGCCGAGCCGACGAGCGGGGCGTGCGGACCGAACAGGGCGACGGTGCGGCGGGAAGCGGCGCGACGAGGCGAGCGGATCGGCGGGGATCGGCGCGACGGGCGAGCAGCGCCGGCGCGAGCGGGCGCGGCAACGAAGCGCGACAAGCGGCGATCGCGGCCCCGCAACGAGCGCGACAAGCGGGCCCGCGCGGCGAAGGCAGCGAGCACGCCCGGAGGGCGATCGCGGCGAGGTGGCAAGAGCGACTAGAGGTGGACGCGGCGAGGTGGCGAGCGCGATCAGAGGGCGGTCGCGGCGAGGTGGCGAGCGCGATC
>NZ_JBFAIU010000087.1:0-23691 GCF_040654855.1 Asanoa sp. NPDC050611 | reverse complement strand
GATGAGCGAACGACAGGTCGCTTCCCGTTGTAGGACTCAACGACGGTACGTGGCGAACCCCCAGGCGTGTCAACCGTTGTGGCGCCTCGGATCGCGCGGCCCGGCGTGTCGCGTCGGCGTGTTGACGACGAAGGTCGATCGGCGTCCACGGATACCCGATCATGCACCCGGTACCTGACGTTCAGGCGCCGCGGAGGTGACGATCCAGCAACGCCCGCGCCGCCGAAAGGTGTTCCGCGGCAAGCAGTCCGGCCGCGGCGAGCACATAGGACACGTCGACCACGGGCTGCGCCGCCCGCGGCACCGGCCACCCGCCGGCGTGGTCGGTCAGCACCGCGTCCAGCATTTCCTTGGCGTCCCCGGGGGCGGCGTGCCGGAGCACCCCGCCGGAGCCCACCAGAAGCCGCACGTCGCGCAGATCCCGGGCCACCCTGCCCGCGGGACCCCGGGCATGCCGCCGGACCGCCACGGTGGCCGCCAGGGCCGCTATCCGTCGGTCCAGGGCCCGCTCGGCGTCGCTGTCCGGCACGAACCCGGGCGTCGCCGCCCGGGCGGCGGCAGCGGCCTCCAGGGCCGCCAGGTCGAATGCCGCACGCGGACCGCGGCCCTCCGCGAACCCGCCGCCTGGTCCGTCGGCGCCGCCAGGGCTGGCCGGCCCGCCGGTCCCGGCCCCGGTTGGGCCCGCCGGCAGGAGGCGCTCGGCGACCGCCGCGCGGATCACGTCGGGGGCCGTCCAGCGCATCCCCAGGTCGCCCTCCACGGTCCGGGCCCGCCACAGCGTCCCGGCGACGTCGTCGGCACGCCCGTCCGGCGTCAGCACCGAGTACACGTCGGTGGTCGCCCCGCCGACGTCGACGACCAGGAGGTCGCCGCCGATGTGGTCGGCCAGGGTCTCGACACCGGTCAGGACCGCGTCCGGCGTCGCCGCCCGGACCAGCGACGGGAACCGCCGCCCCCGCGACAGCCGCTTCCCGCCGATCACGTGGGACAGGAACACCTCCCGGATCGCCGCCCGCGCCGGCCCCGGCTCCAGCACCCCGATCCGGGGCAGCACGTTCGCCGTCGCGGTGACCGGCACCCCGGCGCCGGCCAGCAGGGCGGTCAGCGACTCGGAGGCGTCGGCGTTGCCGGCCAGCACCACCGGCACCCGCCACCGCGCCCGGGCCAGCCGCCCCGCGTTGTGCGTCAGCACCGCCGCGTCTCCGCCGTCGGTGCCGCCGACCAGCAGCACCACGTCGGGCCGGGCCGCCCGCAACGCGGCCAGCGACTCCAGCGGCCCGGCGGACACGTGCACGACCCGGGCGCCCGCGGACAGCCCCACGCGGTGCCCGGCCTGCGCCGTCACCAGCTCCTCGTAGCCCACCACGGCCAGCCGCAGCCCGCCGCCGGCGGAGGAGCACACGTACCAGCGGTCAGCGGGGACCGGCACACCACACGCGGCCGCCGCCGCGTCGAGGCCGTGCAGCACGTCCGTGCCCACGGTGGTCGGGTGGTCGGCGGCCGCGACGACCGCGCCGCCGTCGAGGTCGACGACGATCACCTTCGTGTACGTCGACCCGACGTCGGCGCACAGCGCCAGGTTCACGACTTCGGCGGGACGACCACCGTGCCGGTCGCGGTCGTGGCCACGATCGGCGGGTCGAGCACCTCCGCCGCCGACTCCGAGCGGTGCGGACGCGACCGGCAGACGACCCGGGCCTCGAACTCGATCCGCCGGCTGCGGTTGCCGACCTCGACCACCGTCGCGGACACCTCGAGCACGTCACCGGCCCGCACCGGCGCCCGGAACTGGATGTCCTGGTAGGAGGCGAACAGCCCCTCGTCGCCGTCCATCTGGATACACACCTCGGTGGCCACGTCGCCGAACAGCCCGACCACGTACGCCCCGTCGACGAGGTTGCCGCCGTAGTGCGCGTGCGAGTACGGCACGTACCGCCGGTGCGTCACCGTGATCATGCGTTCACCAGCGCGTGCACGAGATAGGACGCCACCTCGCCCGGTGTCGTACCCCGCCCGAAGATCCGGTCCACGCCCAGCTCACCCGCCATCGTCTCGTCGAACCTCGGCCCGCCCACCACGAGCAGGGGCCGTCTCTCGGCCGGCAGCGCCTCCCGGAACGCCGCCGACATCTCCCGGGTGTTGTGCAGGTGCGCGTCCCGCTGCGTGACCACCTGCGAGACCAGGACCGCGTCGGCCCTCTCCCGCTGCGCGGCCGCGACCAGCTCCGGGACCGTCACCTGGGCGCCCAGGTTGGTCACCTTCAGCTCCCGGTAATACTCCAGGCCCTTCTCGCCCGCGATCCCCTTCACGTTCAGGATCGCGTCGATGCCGACCGTGTGCGCGTCGGTGCCGATGCACGCCCCGACGACCGACAGCTTGCGCCGCAGGCCGCGCTTGACGGCCGCGTTGACGTCCTTGGCCGACAGCAGCGGATAGTCGCGCTCCACGACCTCGACCTTGGACACGTCGACGAGGTGGTTGACCCGCCCGTACACGACGAAGAACGTGAACCCGTCCCCCATCTGCTTGGCGTGCACGAGCATCGCCGGGTCCATGCCCATCTTCGCCGCGAGCTGCAGCGCCGCGCCCTCGGCCCGCTTGTCGTGCGGGATCGGCAGCGTGAAGGACAGCTGCACCATCCCGTCGCCGGTGGTGTCCCCGTAGGGACGCACGATGTCGCTCACGACGCCTCCAGCAGCGCGGTGGCCGGGTTGAAGTAGTCGTCGGCGTGCTTCGCGACCCCGGCCAGGCCCTTGCCGCGGTCCGCGGGCCGCTTCATGATCCCGAAGGTGCCGTCGGCGATCGCCTGCAGCAGCGTGTCGCCCTCGATCTTCTCCAGCAGGGTCACGGCCTCGGCGAGCACCTGGTTGGCGCGCTGCTGGATGAACCCGCCCGGCGCCGGCACGAAGTCCTCGTGGAGGCCGCCGGCCGCGCCGAGCACGTACCGGACGTTCTGCAGGGCGATGTCCCGGTCCGACAGCCACGGCGTCACCACGGCCTCGGTCATCATGCCGACCAGCAGGATCCCCTGCCCCGTCATCGTGCCGGCGAGGTTGAAGAAGCCGTCGAGGAGGTTGCCGCGGAACACGTCGCCGGTCATGTGCTTCGTCGGCGGCATCCACTTCAGCGGCGCGTCCGGGAACAGCTCCCGGGCCAGCAGCGCGTGCGCCAGCTCAAGGCGGAACGACTCCGGCACGTCCGGGTTGATCTCGAACGCGTGCCCGAGGCCGAGCTGCCAGTCGGCCAGGCCCGCCTCGTGCGCGAAGAACTCGTTGAGCAGCTGCGAGACCGTCACCGTGTGCGCCTCGTCGACCGCGTCGGCGGTGGTCAGGTAGTTGTCCTCGCCGGTGTTGATGATGATCCCGGCCCGGGCGTGCACCTGCCGCGAGAACCGCTGGTCGACGAACGTGCGGATCGGGTTGATGTCGCGGAACAGGATCCCGTACATCGAGTCGTTGAGCATCATGTCGAGCCGTTCGAGCCCGGCCAGCGTCGCCATCTCCGGCATGCAGAGCCCCGACGCGTAGTTCGTCAGCCGGACATACCGCTTCAGCTCCCGCGACGACTCGTCCAGGGCCGCCCGCATCAGGCGGAAGTTCTCCTGCGTCGCGTACGTGCCGGCGAAACCCTCCCGGGTCGGCCCCTCGGGCACGTAGTCCAGCAGCGACTGCCCCGTCGACCGGATCACCGCGATCACGTCCGCGCCGGCCCGGGCCGCCGCCTGCGCCTGCGGGATGTCCTCGTAGATGTCGCCCGTCGCGACGATCAGGTAGATCCAGGGCCGCTGCTTCGGGTCGCCGAACCGCTTGACCAGCCGGTCCCGCTCGGCCCGGCGCTTGTCGATCACCTTCAGGCCCGCGGCCGTCGCCCTCGTCGCGAGGGTGCGGGCCGCGGTCGCTTCCTTGCCACGGGGCACGGCGAACCGCACGCTGCCCGCCGCCGCCTTCTGCGCCAGCAGCGTCACGTCGGCCGCCGTCAGCCCCTCCTGCCGCAGCGCCGCGAACACGGGCAGCGCCACCCCGTGCTCCAGGCCCACCTCGTCGACGACCGCGTCGACCAGCCGGTTGACCCACGGGATCCCGTCCGGGTCGGCACCGGTCACCCCGGCCAGCCGCAGCACCGCCCGCTCCACCGACACCGTCGTGTGGCTGCGGGCGAGGTCGACGACCGGCTGCCCGGCCCGGCGGGCCAGCTCACGGGCCCGGGACACGAGCGCCGGATCGAGATCCAGCTTCGCCATCGGCTCACTCACTCCTCGAAGATCGTCACTCCGCGTACGACGGTGCGCAGGCACCGCGGCAGCGGCGTCGGGTCGTCCGGTCCCCGCTCCTCGGGGTTCGTCGACACCAGGTTCGGCATGCCGCCGGTGACCCCGGCCGGGGTCTGCCACACCGCGAACGTCGCCGCGGCGCCCTTGGCCAGCACGCCCTCACTGTCCCGGCGGATCGACCGCCACGCACCCTTGGTGTGCGCCGCGAACGCCGACCGGACCGCCATCCGGTGCGCCGGGTTGAAGTGCGACATCGCCGCCCGCACCGAACCCCACGGGTCCAGCGGCGTCACCGGCGAGTCCGAACCGAACGCGAGGGTCACACCGACGCCGTGCATCGCGCCCATCGGGTTCGACTCCATCGACCGGGACAGGCCCAGCCGCTGCGCGTACATCTGCCGTGGTCCGCCCCACAGCCGGTCGAAGGCCGGCTGCATGCTCGCCGTCAGGTTCAGCTCGACGAACGCCGCGATCATGGCCTTGTCGACGAGCTCCGCGTGCTCGACCCGGTGCCGGGCCTGCCGGACCGCGTCGAGGCCGAGCAGCTTCGCCGCGCCCGCGAAACCCTCCAGCACGTCGTGCAGGGCCGCGTCGCCGATCGCGTGGAAGCCGCCCGGGACGCCGTGCTCGTGGCAGTCGACGATGTGGTCGCGGGCCTGCTCCGCCGACACGTAGGAGAAGCCGTGCCCGCCACCGCCCAGGAACGGTTCCCGCAGGTACGCGGTCCGCGACCCGAGGGCGCCGTCGGCGTAGAGGTCGCCGCCCGCGCCGACCGCACCCAGCTCCTTGGCCTTCGCCGCGGCCATCAGCTCGCCCCACCAGCCGTACACCTCGGGCAGACCCTGCTCCGGGCCCGCGAGGGCGAGCAGGCCCGTGAAGTCCGCCTCGTCGGACGTGCCGGGGCCGCCGCACTCGTGCAGGGCGCCGATGCCGAGCCGGGCGGCCCGCTGCAGCGCGGTCCGCTGCGCGTGCTGGCGCTGTGCGGTCGAGAGGGAGCCGAGCGCGATCTCGCGTACCGCGTGATGGGCCTCCTCCCGCACCCAGCCGGTCTCGGAGAACCCGGGCTCACCCGCCGCCCGCGGGGCGGCGGCGAGGAGCGCGCCCGAGGCCAGGGCCGAGTGGACCGACGCCTGGGTCAGGTAGACGCGCCGCCCGCCGGCGACCCGGTCGAGCTCCTGCGCTGTCGGCGGCGTCTGGTCCGGCCACTTCGACTCGTCCCAGCCGTGGCCCATCACGATCGCGTCGGCTGCCTGCGTGGTCGCGTAGAGGGCCACCGCGTCGAGCAGCTCGCCCGCCGACGCGGCGGCGCTCAGGTCGAGGCCGCCGAGGACCAGGCCGGTGTCGGTGGCGTGCACGTGCGCGTCGACGAACGCCGGCGTGACCAGCGCGCCGCCGAGGTCGACGGTGACGTCCGCGGCGGGCGCGGCGGCGGCGGGACCCAGCCAGGCGACCCGGCCGTCCGCGACGAGCAGGGCGGTCGCCTGGGGCTCGGCCGGCGCGTAGAGGGCGCCGCCCGTGTAGAGCGTCGATTCCATGGGGTTCAGTCTGCCCGCAGGCGCTGCTCGAAGAGGTTGCGAACGGCCGGCTCCGTGCGCAGCAGGTCCAGCGCGAACTCGGCGTGCCCCGGCACGTAACCGTTGCCGACCAGCATCGTCACGTCCGCGGCCAGGCCCTCCGCGCCCAGCGCCGCCGCGGCGAAGCTCGTCGCCATCGAGAAGAAGATCACTGTGCCGCCGTCGTCGGTGGCCAGGATCGCGCCGTGCTCACAGCCCGGCACGTCGACGCAGACCACCGTCACGTCGGCCGGCTTGCCCAGGGCGCGGGTGACGGCCTCCGCGAGGGCCACCGGGTCGCGGGCGTCGGCGATGGCGACCGCGTCGGCCAGGCCCCCCTTCTCCAGGCGGGCGGCCTCGTTCGTCGTCGGGACGATGCCCACCGCGCGACGCGCGCCGGCACGCCGGGCGGCCGCGAGCGCGAGCGAACCGCTCTTACCCGCACCACCGAGCACCGCCACCGTGTCGCCGGCTTGGACCACCCTGCTGGTGAGGGCCGGCGCGCCGCAGACGTCGAGCACCGCGAGCGCGAGCTCGGCGGGGAGGTCGTCGGGGAGCTTCGCCACGATCGAACGGGCAAACAGGATCGCGTGGCCCTCGGCCGGCACCTGCTCGCTGCCGCCGTCCCAGCCCTTGAGGCCGTCGGTGATCCGCAGCGGGGTCAGCGTCAGCGAGACGAGCGTGGCCACCCGGTCACCGGGCGTGAGGCCGAGCGGGGAGCGGGCGCCGACAGCCTCGACGACGCCGATCAGCATGCCGCCCGAGCCGGTCACGGGGTTGTGCATCTTGCCACGCTGCTCGACGATCCCGAGCACCTCGGCGCGCACCGCCTCGCCGTCGCCGGCGTGCTTCTCCCGCAACTGTCGGTAGCTGGCCGCGTCGAGATTGAGCCTTTCCACCCGAATCCGCACCTCGTTCGGCCCGATTTCGGGACGATTGTCCACACGCCACGCTGCCTGCGGCAGGACGCCCGCCGGCTCGACGACGCGGTGCAGACCGACGGGTGAGGTCAACGGAGGCTCCTTGATCAAATCAGCGAGGCAGGAAAACTTACGGCAGAATAGTTTGTAGACAAAAGATTTTCCAGTAGCCTTCGCTCGCTGCGGTACACTCCCCGCCGCGGGAGAAGAGGAGGAAGCCACGTGACCGTCGACCTCGGCTCGCGGACCCCCGACGCGATATCGACCGGCCAGCCGTACGAGTACCAGCGGCGCCCCCTTGTCGAACCGGACTGGACCCGCTTCCCCGGCTGGCGACACGTCACCCGCGACCAGTGGGAGTCCGCGCAGTGGCAACGCGTCAACTGCGTCAAGAACGTCAAGCAGCTCCAGGCCGTCCTCGGTGACCTGGTCGGAGAGACCTTCTACAAGGACCTCGCCGAGGACCAGAAGGCCCTCGCCACCATGTCGATGCTGGTGACGCCGCAGATGCTCAACACGATGATGCCGACCGGCCCGATGAGCACCGAGGCGTTCTACCTCGACCCCGTGCGGCGCTACATGATCCCCGTCGCGTCCGACCGGCGCACCGACTGGCCGTCACACCCCTACGCGTCCCGGGACTCGCTGCACGAGCACGACATGTGGGTCGCCGAAGGGCTCACGCACCGCTACCCGACCAAGGTGCTCGCCGAGCTGCTCTCGACCTGCCCCCAGTACTGCGGGCACTGCACCCGGATGGACCTCGTCGGCAACTCCACGCCGGCCGTCGACAAGCTCAAGCTGACGCTCAAGCCGGTGGACCGCTACGCGGCACACATCGACTACCTTCGCGCCCATCCGGGTGTACGCGACGTCGTGGTCTCCGGCGGCGACGTCGCCAACGTGCCGTGGCGCAACCTCGAGTCGTACCTTATGAGCCTGTTGTCCATCGAGACCGTCCGCGACATCCGCCTCGCCACCAAGGCGCTGATGGGCCTGCCGCAGCACTGGCTGCAGCCGGACGTGGTCGAGGGACTCGAGCGGGTCGCCCGCACCGCCGCCCGGCGCGGCGTCAACCTGGCGATCCACACGCACGTCAACCACGTGCAGTCGCTGACCCCGCTCGTCGCGCGCGCGGCACAGACCGCCCTCGAGGTCGGCGTCCGCGACGTGCGCAACCAGGGCGTGCTCATGCGCGGCGTCAACGCCACCACCGCCGACCTGCTCGACCTCTGCTTCGCGCTGCAGGGCGAGGCCGGGATCCTGCCGTACTACTTCTACATGTGCGACATGATCCCCAACGCCGAGCACTGGCGGGTGCCGGTCTGGCAGGCACACCAGCTGCAGCACGACATGATGGGCTACCTCCCCGGGTACGCGACGCCGCGGATCGTGTGCGACGTGCCGTTCGTGGGGAAGCGGTGGGTGCACATGCTCACCGAGTACGACCGCGAGCGCGGTATCTCGTACTGGACCAAGAACTACCGCACCTCGATCGAGGACTCCGCCGACGGGGACGCGCTTTCGAAGCGGTTCCCGTACTACGACCCGATCGACACGCTGCCCAAGTCCGGCCAGGACTGGTGGGCTTCACAGGCATGAGAAAAGGGGCCCGCGTCGTTGCGGGCCCCTTTTCTGTGTCGCCTTACTTGAAGGCGTCCTTGATGTCGCGTCCGGCGTCCTTGACGTGCTCACCGGCCTGCTTGGCCCGCGCGTCGGTCTGGTCGACCTGACCCTCGGCCTGAAGCTGCTCGTCGTCGGTGGCGTCGCCGTACTTCTCCTTGGCGCCGCCCTTCAACTCCTCAACCTTGTTACGAACCTTGTCGGCGAAGCTCATGGTCACTCCGATCTGTTTCCGTCGGACAACCAATAAGTTCCCGATGGCCGCTCCGGCGAAACCTCACCGCTGCTCCTCGACGGCCTCGACGAGCTTGGGCAGGAAGAACTCCCACCCTTCGCGGTGGCTGCGCGCCTCGTCCCGATCGATCCGGCTGGTGTGGTCGTACTCGCCCTGCGCGAGCTGCAACACGGCACCGTCGTCGACGGTGACGTCGACGCGGCGGGCGGGGAGCTCGGGCTCGTGGTCCCAGGCCCAGGTGAACCCGAACCGCCCGGCCTCGGCGTCCAGTGTGGTGACGGTGCCGCGCATGGTCTGGTCGAGCCGGTCGAAGTAGACGACGTACTGACCACCGACCTCCTCCTCGACGGTCAGCTGGGCGCCACCCCACCAGCGCCGCACGGCCGCGGGGTCGACGAACGCGTTCACCACCTCGGCCGGCGCCACACCTGGCACGTCGAGGGTGATGCGCAACCAGGAATCGTCCGCACTGGGCATCGAAACGCGCATGCTGCCTCTCCCCCGTCGGAGCTGTCCCTCTCGAGTCTGTCAGCCGGCGCACACCCTGTAGGGCATCCTAGGATGAATGGGTCGTTGGCCCGTTGGCTTTGCGACCTGCCCGCCAAGGGCCGGCGGCTACGAACGTGACCGGCGTGCGCCGCCGAGGGAGGCGAACCGCTGCCGTCCACCGCCGTCTCCCTGTTCACCGCCCGCGCCAGTGTCGTTGCCGCCGCTCTCCACGTCGATCTGGTCGAAGGCGCCCAGTGGTGGGTCCGCGGAGTGGGCCTGGTCCTTCCCTACGAGTGGCGAGCAGGGGGAGCATTCCGCTCGCGACCCCCGTGGGGCGGTCGTCCGCCGAAGCGGCACCGCAGGTCCGCGATTTCGAACCACGTTGGACCGCACGCCGTGAAGCAGACCCGATCGCCTACGGCGTCCTAGGATGCAGGTTGACCCGGGCGGCCCTGGAGGTGCCATCTGCTAGACGGTCTGTCGGTGTCGACCAACGCCGGGACGCGCACACCTGCGGTGTCGTGGTCGATGCTGGATCGGGCCGGCTTCAGACCGGGGTACGCCGCGTCGCTGCGCCATCCAGTCGAGCCCCTTCCGCGGGCTCAGGCACTCGCCAGGTAAGCCGGATCTGCGGCCAAGGCGGGCAAACGTTGCCAGCTGCGGATGGCTGAGCCCGGTCTGTGGTCAGCGACCCTGCCACCAGAGCCATCCGCCGGTGTCGCCACTACCGCGGCCAAGCCCGACCCGCCGGTGCCGCGCGGCCAGACCGGGCCCGCCGATCGCGGCCATGCCACCGGCGCCCAGATTGTCGACTGGTCCGCGGCCGAGGCCGACCCGCCGGGGCCGCCACTGCCGCGCCAGCCCGACCCGACACCGCCGCGCGGCCAACCCCGGCCCGCCGGCAACGGCCCACATGCCACCAGCACACGGATCCGCTGATGTCGCCGCTGCCGCGCGGTCAGACCCGGTCCCCCGGCCGTGCGCCCAGATCCGCCGGTGCTGGCGGCACCTCGTAGCGCGTCCTAGGACGAAGCCAATAGGCGGCGGATCGGTGCGGCCTTGGCCGCCGCCTCCGCTACCTCAGCCGCGGGGTCGCTGTCCCAGGTGATGCCGCCGCCTGCCCACAGGTGCAGGCGGTCCGCGTCCGCCGCCGCCGTCCGGATCGTCAGGCCCAGGTCAAGGTCGCCCGTGGCGTCGATCCAGCCCAGCGCCCCCATGCTCGGTCCGCGGCCGACCGGCTCCAAGGCAGCGATCTCAGCGAGCGCAGCCAGCTTCGGGGCCCCCGTGACCGAGCCGCCGGGGCAGGTTGCCCGGAGTAGGTCCGCCAGGCCGATTCCGTCCGCCAGGTCCGCCGTGACCACCGATTCCGCCTGCCACAGGTCCACCCAGCGGCGGATCGCGAACAGCTCTTCGACGCGGACGCTGCCCGTGCGGGCCACCCGGGCCAGGTCGTTGCGTTCCAGGTCGACGATCATCACGTGTTCGGCCCGCTCTTTGGCCGAGGACACCAGTTCCGCGCGCCCGCGGGCGGTGGCCGGGCGGGTGCCCTTGATGGGGCGGGTGGTCACGTGGCCGCCGACCACCTGGATCAAGGTCTCCGGGGAGGCGCAACCCACCGCCCAGCCCGCACCCGTGAGCACCCCGC
Source organism: Asanoa sp. NPDC050611 (assembly GCF_040654855.1). Lineage (NCBI taxonomy): Bacteria > Bacillati > Actinomycetota > Actinomycetes > Micromonosporales > Micromonosporaceae > Asanoa > Asanoa sp. NPDC050611. The sequence continues at coordinate 12,956 of NZ_JBFAIU010000087.1, read as the reverse complement.
CGTAGCGGGCGCCGGCCAGCGCACCCAGCCGGGCCAGCGCCGGGAGTGGATCACCCACGTACGGCGCCGAGGCGTGGCCCACGACGTTGGCCTGGTAGACGTCGCCGCGGGCGATGGCCTCGCGGACCGCTGACACCGCCGCCGCGTGGGCCCCCGGGGTCCAGCTCGGTTCCCACTCCCCCAGGTGCCAGCCGGCGATCTCACCACGTGGACCGAAATCGTCACGATTTGACGCCGGCGATGGCGGCCGCCGCAGCCCGTTGGCAGGCGACGAAGCGTGGCCGGCGTCACCCAGCCGCAGGGGTTGACTCGACGCCACAGGGCGCCGGAGACCCGCCTCAGCCGCCCCAGCGTGCTCATATACCACAGCAACCAGATCCGGGACCGCGGGCGCCGGGGTGGGCTTGGCCACAGGGGCCCGGCCCAGCATGGCCGACGCGCCCGCCGCGGAGATCAGAACGGCGGCGCCGCACAGCGATTCGGACTCGCTTTTGGCTACGGAGCGTGACAGTCTTGCGGAAGAGAACGACCGCACGTCCAGTCCGTCGGCGGCAAGGAAATCTTCGAGATGCTGAGCCGGATCGCCACCCTCCGTAGAGCGCCACTCCATTCGGGAGCGCTCTTTTATACGGAGAGTGCACGACGAACTGCGACCAGCGAGACGGGTAGCAGGATGTGGAAGCGTTCCCACAACGAGTGGCCGATGGTTACTCATACGAAGGGTGGATTCTTCCGCATAAGGTCCGCAACTTGCTCGTACCTGCCCCGTCCGACGGAGTAGCCTCCGTCACTGGTCATGTGAACCATGACACGGCACCCCCATCGTCCGGAGACCCCGATGTGCCAGCACCAACCGATCTGCCCCTCCGCTGAAGCGGTGGACCGCGACGCCGCTCGGGCTGTCGCAGCCTTCCCCGAGCAGGGCTGGAGCCTGCTCTGCAACGGTGTGATCCTCTTCGAGGACACCGGAGAGCTGCTCCCCGACGGCCGCACCATCGCACCCCACCGCGGCCCCGCCCGGCACGCCCTCGCGGCGTAGGAAAACCCCCAGCCTAGGGCCGCCGCCCCGGGGGAGCCCAGTCGACTCCCCCGCCCGAGCATCGTCGCTCACCTTCACCCACGATCCGCCGGCCGAGAAGCCGGGGGGCAGGCGCGCCCGGCGCCTACTCGAACGCCGAGGGCGGCGGGCAGGCGCAGACCAGGTTGCGGTCGCCGAACGCACCGTCGATCCGGCGGACCGGCGCCCAGTACTTCCCGACCCGCGACACCCCGAACGGGTACGCCGCCACCGAGCGCGGGTACGCGTGGGACCACTCGTCCCCCGACACCATCGCCGCCGTGTGGGGCGCGTTGACCAGCGGGTTGTCGTCCCGCGGCCACGTGCCCGACTCGACCGACGCGATCTCCTGCCGGATCGCGATCATCGCGTCGCAGAACCGGTCGAGCTCGGCCAGGTCCTCGCTCTCGGTCGGCTCCACCATCAGCGTCCCGGCCACGGGGAACGACATCGTCGGCGCGTGGAAGCCGTAGTCGATCAACCGCTTGGCCACGTCGTCCACCGAGACGCCGGCCGCCTTCGTCAGCGGCCGCAGGTCGAGGATGCACTCGTGGGCCACCAGGCCCTTGTTGCCGCTGTAGAGCACCGGGTAGTGCTCCCGCAGCCGCGCCGCGACGTAGTTGGCCGCGAGCACCGCCGCGCCGGTCGCCCGGGCGAGCCCCTCGGCACCCATCATCCGCAGGTACGCCCACGGGATCGGCAGGATGCCCGCCGAGCCGTGCCGCGCCGCCGAAACCGCAGCCGCGCCGCCGGCGGAGCCCAGCGGGTCGCCCGGCAGGAACGGCGCGAGGTGCGCGCGCACGCCGATCGGGCCCACACCCGGACCGCCGCCACCGTGCGGGATGCAGAACGTCTTGCGCAGGTTCGGCTTGCCGTCGACACGTCCGCGCCGAACCGACCCGGCTTCGCGAAACCGACCAACGCGTTCAGGTTGGCCCCGTCGACGTAGACCTGGCCGCCCGCGTCGTGGACCTTCGCGCACAGCGACGCGATCGCGGTCTCGTACACCCCGTGCGTCGACGGGTAGGTCACCATGATCGCGGCGAGCCGGTCCGCGTGCGCGGAGATCTTCGCGTCCAGGTCCACCAGGTCGACGTTGCCGTCCTCGTCGCAGGCCACCACGACGACCCGCATGCCGGCCATCACCGCGGAAGCGGCGTTGGTGCCGTGGGCCGACGACGGGATCAGGCAGACGTCCCGGTCCTCCTGGCCGCGCGAGCGGTGGTAGCCGCGGATCGCCAGCAGCCCGGCCAGCTCACCCTGCGAACCGGCGTTCGGCTGCACCGACACGGCGTCGTACCCGGTCACCTCGGCCAGCCAGCCCTCCAGCGACGAGATCAACGACTCGTAGCCGGCGGTCTGCGCGGCGGGCGCGTGCGGGTGGACGTTCGCGAACTCCGGCCAGGTGATCGGCTCCATCTCGGTGGTCGCGTTGAGCTTCATCGTGCAGGACCCCAGCGGGATCATGCCGCGGTCCAGCGCGTAGTCGAGGTCGGAGAGCCGTCGCAGGTACCGCAGCATGGCCGTCTCCGACCGGTGCGCGTGGAACACCGGGTGGGTCAGGAACTCCGAGGTGCGCTCGAGCGACGAGGGCAGAACCGGGGAGACCTCCCCGGTGTACGGCGAGACGCCGAACGCCGCCCAGACCGAGGCGAGATGCGCGTCGGTCGTGGTCTCGTCGCACGCGATGCCGACCGTGTCGGCGTCGACCTGCCTCAGGTTGACCCCACGCGCGGCGGCGGCCGCGACGATGTCGGCGGCGCGACCGGGCACGGACGCGGTGACGGTGTCGAAGAAGGCGTCGGAGGTGACGGTGACACCGCCGGCCCGCAGGCCGGCCGCGAGCCGGGCGGCGGACGAGTGGGTACGCCGCGCGATCTCCCGCAGCCCCTCCGGCCCGTGGTAGACGGCGTACATGCTGGCGATCACCGCGAGCAGCACCTGCGCCGTGCAGATGTTGCTGGTCGCCTTCTCCCGCCGGATGTGCTGCTCGCGGGTCTGCAGCGCGAGCCGGTAGGCCGGCGCCCCGTCCGCGTCGCGCGACACACCGACGAGCCGACCGGGCAGCATCCGCTCGAGCCCCTTACGGACCGCGAGATAGCCGGCGTGCGGGCCGCCGAAGCCCATCGGAACGCCGAACCGCTGCGTGGTGCCCGCGGCGATGTCGGCGCCGATCTCACCCGGCGCACGCAGAAGCGTCAGCGCCAGCAGGTCGGCCGCGACCGTGACGAGCGCACCGGCCTCGTGGGCGGCCTCGACCAGTGAAGCGTCGTCGCGGACGGCACCGGAGGCGCCCGGGTACTGCAGGTGCAGCCCGAAGAACTCGGCGGGCAGCACCGCCGGCCCAGCCGCGAGGTCGAGCACCTGAACCTCGATGCCGAGCGGCTCGGCCCGCCCCTGGATCACGGCGAGCGTCTGCGGCAGCGTGTCGGCGTCCACGACGTACACCGGCGACTTGGTCTTGGCGGATCGCCGCGCCAGCGTCATGGCCTCCGCGGCCGCGGTGCCCTCGTCGAGCATCGACGCGTTGGCCGTGGTCAGCCCGGTCAGGTCGGCGACCATCGTCTGGAAGTTGAGCAGCGCCTCGAGCCGCCCCTGGCTGATCTCCGGCTGGTACGGCGTGTAGGCCGTGTACCAGGCGGGGCTCTCCAGCACGTTGCGGCGGATCACCGCCGGCGTGTGGGTGCCGTAGTAGCCGAGGCCGATCATCGAGACGTTGACCGTGTTGCGGTCGGCCAGCGCGCGCAGTTCGGCGATCACCTCGGCCTCGGACGCGGCCGGCGGCAGGTCGAGGGTGCCGTGCCAGCGGATCACCTCGGGGATCGCGGCGTCCATCAGCTCGTCGACCGAGCCGTAGCCGACCTGGTCGAGCATCCGGCGCTCGCTGTCGCGGTCCGGCCCGATGTGGCGGTCTGCGAACGAGGAAGCTGTCATCGGCGGAACTCCTGGAGGCAGAGAGAGCGAGGTCGACTAGCAACCTCCCCCTCTGTCGTACCCAGAACGGGTCCTCCAGAGTCGCCATGTCCGCGCGGTCCTTTTGCCTGAGAGGTTCCGGGGAGGATTTGCCCCTTCGGCGCCGTCCGGCCCTGCTGGACCGGCGAACTCTCCCACGCGGATGGTTCGGCTTGCCGCAAACGCTACCAGTGTTGATGATCCAGAGGGCGTACGGCGTGGGTGAGGTCTCCCCACGAATGTCACCTACGCTGACCCGCGTGACCTACCTCGCAGCCGATGACCGATACGACTCGATGACCTACCGCCGGGCCGGCCGCAGTGGTGTCCGGCTCCCCGCCATCTCCCTGGGCCTCTGGCACAACTTCGGCCACGGGCGCCCCTTGGACACCCAGGCCGACATCTGCCGGCGCGCGTTCGACCTGGGCGTCACCCACTTCGACCTGGCCAACAACTACGGCCCGCCGCCCGGCTCGGCCGAGGAGAACTTCGGCCGGCTGCTGGCCCGCGACTTCCGGCCGTACCGCGACGAGATGATCATCTCGACCAAGGCCGGCTACCTGATGTGGCCCGGGCCCTACGGCGAATGGGGTTCCCGCAAGTACCTGATCTCGTCGCTGGACCAGTCGCTGAAGCGGATGGGCCTCGACTACGTCGACGTGTTCTACCACCACCGCCCCGACCCGGACACGCCGATCGAGGAGACGATGGCGGCGCTGGACTTCGCGGTCCGTTCGGGGCGCGCGCTCTACGTCGCGATCTCCAACTACACGTCGGCGCAGACCGCCGAAGCGGTCAGGATCCTTCGTGACCTGGGTACGCCGCTGCTGCTGCACCAGCCCTCGTACTCGATGCTCAACCGCTGGATCGAGCGCGACGACCTGCTCGACACCCTGGCCGAGGCCGGCGCCGGCTGCATCGCGTTCAGCCCGCTGCAGCAGGGCCTGCTGACCGACCGCTACCTGGACGGCATCCCCGCCGACTCCCGGGTGGCGACCGGCGGGTTCCTCAAGGAGAGCCACCTCGACGAGGAGACGATGCGGGTCGTCCGCGAGCTCAACGAGATCGCCCGGGAGCGCGGCCAGACGCTGGCCCAGCTCGCGCTCGCGTGGGCGCTGCGCGACGAGCGGATGACCAGCCTCATCATCGGCGCGAGCAGCGTCGCCCAGCTCGAGGACAACGTCGCCGCGCTCGACAACCTGAAGCTGTCGGCGGCGGAGCTCGACGCGATCGACGGTGCGCTGACGAACCCGGCCTGACGGGTGGCGGCGGTGATCCACAATGGGCCCGTGCCCCGTCGTCGCCGTCGCCGTTGGCTCTGGATCAGCCTGATCGCCGTGGCCGCCAGCACCGTCCTGGCGGCCACGGCGGTGATCGGCACCGGGCTGTGGCTGCGCGCCGGCGCCCGGGGCCACGTCTACGCGCTCGCGGACGTGCCGCAGGCGCCCGTGGTGATGGTGCTCGGTGCGCAGGTCTATCCGGACGGGACGCCGTCGCCGTTCCTGGCCGCCCGGCTCGACCTGGCCCGGCAGCTCTACGACGCCGGCACCGTGCGGGCCGTGCTGGTCTCCGGCGACCACCGGGAGTGGCACTACGACGAACCCGGTGCGATGACCCGGTGGCTGGTCGCGCGCGGGGTGCCGGAACGCCGGATCGTGCAGGACCACGCGGGTTTCGACACCTACGACTCGTGCGTACGCGCGAAGAAGGTCTTCGGTGTCGACCGCATGATCGTGGTGACGCAGCAGTTCCACATCGACCGGGCGGTGGCGCTGTGCCGCGACGCTGGGATCGACACGGTCGGGGTCGGCGACGAGTCGGTGAAGCGGTTCGGGCGGGCGTGGGACTACGGCGCCTTCCGCGAGCAGCTGGCCGGGGTCAAGGCGGGGTGGGATGTGCTGACCGGCCGCGACCCGGTGTTCCTCGGCCCGCGGGAGACCGGCGTGCAGGACGCGCTCGCCAACTGATCGTGCGCACTGGCAGGATGCCCGGGTGCGTGCTGCCCTCCGTACCGTGGCGCTGGTCGGGTTCGTCGCTCTGTTGACGGCGTGCGGCGGTGACCCGGTGCCCTCCTCGTCGTCGCCGGCCCCGGGCTCGGCCTCTGGCGCGACACCGTCCGGCGGCACCGACGCCCTGGGCCGCGGTCCGGCGCGGCCGACCCCGACTCCGACTGCGAAGAAGGCCGCGGGCTGCACCGGTGCGTTGCCCGCGGACAACATCTGGCGGGCCGACGTCACGAAGCTGCCCGTCCACCCGCGCTCGGCGGCCATGGTGGCCAGCATCGGCACGGGCGCCGCCATGCACCCCGACTTCGGCTCCGGCACCTGGGAGGGCGCCTCGATCGGCATCCCGGTCACCACCGTCCCCGCCGGACAGAAGAAGGTCGCGGTCAGCTTCGAGTACGCCGACGAGAGCGACCGCGGCCCCTACCCGATCCCGGCCGACGCGAAGATCGAGGGCGGCCCGCAGGCCGACGGCGACCGGCACGTGATCGCCTTCGACAAGGCCGCCTGCAAGGTCTACGAGCTGTTCTCCGCCTTCCCGCAGGGCGGTGGCTGGCGGGCCGGGTCGGGCGCCGTGTTCGACCTGCGCTCCAACAGGCTGCGGCCGTCCGGCTGGACCTCGGCCGACGCGTCCGGACTGTCGATCTTCGCGGGGCTGGTCCGCTACGACGAGGTCGCGGCCGGGCGGATCGACCACGCCATCCGGATCACCGTGCCGAAGACCCGCACCGGCTTCACCTGGCCGGCCACCCACTCCGCGTCATCCGCCACCGACGCGAATCTGCCCCAACTGGGCCAGCGGTTGCGGCTCAAGGCGTCGGTGAAGACCTCGTCGATGCCGAAGCAGGCGCGGATCGTCGCCGAGGCGATGAAGCGGCACGGGGTGATCGTCGCCGACCACGGCTCGGCCTGGTTCATCTCCGGAGCGCCGGACCCGCGGTGGGACAACGACGCGCTGCGGGCGCTGAAGTCGCTGACGGGCAGCGACTTCGAGGTGGTCGACGCCGGCGGTCTGATGGTCAGCCGGACGTCGGGGGCAGTTCGCTAGCGCCCGTGTACGTGGCCACGGGCGCGTCGCCGGTCGTCTCGTACTCGAGCAGCAGCATGCCCGCCGGCGTCGCCTCGTGGCCGACCAGCCGCATGCCGACGGCCCGGCCCGGGTGGTCGAACAGCCGGCGCCCGGCGCCGACGACCGTCGGTGCGACGACGAGCCGGACCGCGTCGACCAGGCCCGCCGCGAGCAGCGCGTTCCCGAGCCGGGCGCTGCCGTGGACCTGCAGCTCCCGGCCTTCCCGCGCCCGCAGCGCCGCGACGTCCGCGAAGCGCAGCAGCGTCGCCGGCTGCCAGGGCGCCGCCGACAGCGTGCTGGTCACGACGTACTTCGGCAGGCCGTTCATCCGCTCCGTGAACGGGTCGTCGGGGTCGGTGATGTCGGGCCAGGCGGCCGCGAACTCCTCGTAGGTGCGGCGGCCGAGCAGCAGGCCGTCGGCCAGCGAGAGCCAGTGCGCCGCGGCCTCGATGAACCGGGCGTCGGCGTGCGGGGTCAGCCAGCCGCCGCGGGTGAAGTCGCCGGACCTGTCCTCGTCGGGCGAGCCGGGGCCCTGGCTGACGCCGTCGAGCGAGACGAACTCGGTGACCGTGACCCTCACCGCTCCCCCTCCGCCAGCGCGGCCAACTGCGCCGTGACCGTGCCCCAGCCGTCGGTGAAGCCGAGCTTCTCGTGGCGTTCGCGGGACGTCGGGTCGCCGTGCCGCACGAGGACGCGGTAGTCGGTGCCGTCCGGGTGGTCGGCGAGCGTGATCTCGGCGGTCATCACGATGACGCCGGCGTCGGCCGGTCGCCAGGTGCTGTCGATGGCCGTGGTGAACGCGATCCGCCTCAGCTCGTCGGCGGCGAGGAACGCGGCGTCCAGATGTGGTCCGAACACGTCGCCGTCGTCGCTGAGGCGGGTGACGAACGCGCCTCCCGGGCGCACCTCGAGGCGCTCGACGCGGCAGCGGCTCGGCGCCGGCACCCACCAGCGGGCCAGCCGGTCGGGGTCGGTCCAGGCCCGCCAGACGGCCGCCCTTGGTGCCCGGATCACCCGGTCGAGGGCGAGGTCGAGGTCGGGGTTCATGCGTGGTCCTCCTCGGTGGTTTCCGCGGTCAGCAGGCTTTCCAGGCGGTCGGTGCGGTCCTCCCAGACGCGGCGCTGCTCGGCGAGCCAGTCGTCGAGCAGGCCGAGCCGCTCGCGGTTGAGCACGCAGGTGCGGACCCGGCCGGACTTGACCGTGCTGATCAGTCCGCTGGTCTCCAGCGTGCGCACGTGCTTCATGAACGACGGCAGCGTCATCGGGAACTCGCGGGCGAGGTCGCCCACGCTGGTGGGGCCGCGGCCGAGGCGCCGGACGACGCCGCGCCGGGTGGGGTCGGCCAGGGCGACGAACACGTCGTCGAGGGCGGCCGAATACTGTGCCATGAGGCTAAGTATTGCCGCCCGGAAAAGTTAGCGCAAGGGCTAAGTGTTTGGCTTCAGCCGGCGCGGCGGCGGGCGCGGCGGGCGGCCAGCTCGTCGCCGGCGGGCGCGTCGTCGGCCTCGTCGTCCGCGGGGGCCGGCTCAGCGGGCTCGGCCGGCAGGTGCGACAGCGAGCCCTGGATCTCCTTGAACGCGCCGCCGATCGCGATGCCGAACACGCCCTGGCCGCCCTGCAGCAGGTCGACCACCTCCTCCGGCGAGCGGCACTCGTACACCGTGGTGCCGTCGGAGATCAGGGTGATGCCGGCGAGGTCCTCGACGCCGCGCGAGCGCAGGGTGTCGATCGCCTTGCGGATGTTCTGCAGCGACACACCGGCGTCCAGGAGGCGCTTGACCACCTTGAGCACGACCAGGTCGCGGAACGAGTAGAGGCGCTGCGTGCCGGAGCCGGAAGCGTCACGGACGCTCGGCACGACCAGCGTCGTGCGGGCCCAGTAGTCGAGCTGGCGGTAGCTGATGCCGACCGCGTGGCAGGCGGTGACGCCCCGGTAGCCGACTGAGTCGCCGTCCGTGGGTGGCGGCGCCGCGTCGGCGTCGGATCTACCCGCGGGTTCCGGATCACGTGGGTCGGGCATGTGGCTACCTCCCCGCCAGCGAGGTGTCGCGTCGTGCCGGGACGCGCACCCGTCAACAGCGCCAACCCTATAGCTCAGAATGAGCTTGAGGGCGCAGGCTTTGCGCCGACACGCCGCGATCTGAGGACATCACCCGGGTAGCGCTCACCTTTTGCCGCAAGCGACACGGGTCAGCCCGCGAAGTCCTCCGGACGGACCTGCTCCAGGAACTCCCGGAACTTCTCGACCTCGTCCTCCTGCTCGTCCGGAATGACGATGCCGGCCTCGGAGAGCACCTGCTCGGCGCAGCGGATCGGCGCGCCCACCCGCAGCGCCAGCGCGATCGAGTCGCTGGGCCGGGCCGAGACGCGCAGGTTGTTGTCGCCGATCAACAGGTCGGCGTAGAAGACGTTTTCCTTCAGCTCGACGATCTCCACGGCGTTGAGCGGCTGCTGGAGCGCGGCCAGCACGTCGCGGAGAAGATCATGGGTCAGCGGCCGGGCCGGCTTCACGCCCTGCTGCTCGTAGGCGATCGCCGTCGCCTCCACCGCACCGATCCAGATCGGCAGGTAGCGGTCGCCCTCGACCTCTCGGAGCAGCACAATCGGCTGGTTGCTGGGCAACTCGACCCGAACCCCGACCACGCTCAGCTCACGCACCGCGCCTCCGTCGTCGTTGTCGTTCCGTTGTCGTTCCCAGCGCCGTCTCCGGCCCCTTCCTTGCACGGTACACGCGCGAGTGGAGTGCGTCCCGCACGCGCGGTCGGTGCCGAGGGGGAACCGCGTTCGAGCCTACGTGATCTGGCCGACCGGGCGGCAGCCCGGCAGGCGTTCAGCGGCCCAGGGTGTCCCGCAGACCGGCCCGCACGAGGGCGGCCCGCAGCTGCTGGGCCAGGCCCGTCAGCTCCTGGGCGGCCGCGGCGGCCCGCGCCCGCGCCGCGGGGTCCTTCTGGCGCGCCAGCGGGCCCACGAGCTGGGCGAACAACCCCACGTCGCGGTCGGCCGCCGCCTTGTAGCCGCGCAGGTGGCGCACCTCGATGCCGTACGAGGCCAGGCCGGCCACCGCCGCCGCGATCACCAGCGCGTCCGCGTCGTACCAGCCCGGGGTGCGTTGGGTCACCATGCCCAGCTCCTCCAGCTCGGCCAGGCTGCCCGGATCGATGCCCGTGCGCTCGACCAGCTCCGCCCGACGGACCAGCGCGTCCGCGGGCGGCGTCGCGGCCGGCTCGTCGGGCACCGCGACCAGCACGGGCCGGCGCGGTGCCACGTCCTCGCCGGTGTCGTGGGCCTCCAGCTCGGCCCGGATCACCCGCAACGGCAGATAGCGGTCACGCTGCGCGGACAGCACGAAGCGCAGCCGCTCCACGTCCCGCCAGCTGTACTTGCGGTAGCCGGCGGGCGTGCGTTGCGGCTCGACCAGCCCTTCTGCCTCGAGGAAGCGCAGCTTGGAGATGGTGGTGTCGGGAAACTCCGGGCGTAGCTCCGCCAGGACCTCGCCGATGCTCATGCGCGGCAGCAGACGCGGGTCAGCGCCGGCCGCCGCGCCTGGGGCACGTTCGGTCACGCGTCGCCTCCCGCAGCGCTAGCCGCGCGTGGACTCCTCGTCGGGGCGGGGCCCCGCGATGAAGACGAGCCGGAACTTGCCGATCTGCACCTCGTCGCCGTTGCTCAGCGTCGCGGCTTCGACCCGCTCGCGGTTGACGTAGGTGCCGTTGAGGCTGCCGACGTCGCGCACGGTGAAGGTGCCGCCGTCGCGGTGGAACTCCGCGTGGCGGCGGGAGACGGTCACGTCGTCGAGGAAGATGTCACTGTCGGGGTGCCGGCCGCTCGTGGTCACGTCGTGGTCCAACAGGAACCGCGCGCCCGCGTTGGGCCCACGCCGGACGACCAGCAGGGCCATCCCCGGCGGCAGCGAGCCCGACATGCGGCCGGGCACGACGTCGGCGTCGGGGCCCTCCAGAACTTCGTCGAGCGAGCCCAGGTTGAGCGTCGACGTGACGTCGAGTGGGGGAAACTCGTCGTCGGGGCGCGTCATCGGTCCACCTCACGGATCTTTCGGCAGCGGCGCCGGACACCCCGGCCCCTTGTGGGCAGCAGCTTGGAACAAGTCAAAAACAACCTCGCGAGCCTAGCCAGCCCTGAAATCCAGGGTCAACCAGACGCGCGGGCACTTCCTACGCTCCGGAGGGCCTGGTCAGCTCTCGGTGAGCGTGCGGTAGGTGGCCGCGGTCAGCAGACCGTCGAGCGCCGCGGGGTCACTGGGGTCGATCTCGACCAACCAGCCCTCCCCATACGGGTCCGCGTTGATCGTCTCCGGCTCGTCGACGAGCCGGTCGTTGCGGGCCACGACCGTGCCGGAGATCGGTGCGTAGATCTCCGAGACGCTCTTGGTCGACTCGACCTCACCGAACGAGTCGCCGGCCGAGACCTGCGCGCCCTGCTCCGGGAGCTGGACGTAGACGATGTCGCCCAACGCGTCCTGCGCGAAGTGGGTGATGCCCACGCGCGCCGGACCATCTCCGCCGCGCACCCACTCGTGCTCGGCGGTGTATCGCAGGTCGTCAGGAATCACGGCCATTCTTCCTTTTGTTCAGCTCACCGGCTTGGCGTGCTTGAGGTCGACGGGCGCGGCGACGGCCGTGACGTCGACCGTGTCGTGCTCGTCGACGATCACGTTACCGCCGTCCGCTTTGATCGACGGCACCAGCCCGTCCGGAATGTTGAGCGCCGTACGCATGGTAGGCGGGTCACCGATGACAGTGATCGTGTACGGGCCGGTCAACCGCTTGCCGGAGACCTCCAGCCCGCCATCGACGTCGATGAAGTACGTGCTCGCGACGATCCGCACCGGCGCGCCGCCCGCGCCGGCGATCTGCATGGCCTCCGCGTCCGCGCCGCGCAGCTCCTGCACCGCGTTGAGGATGTCGGACGCCGCGATCGGCTGCGGCCCGGCGATGAACCGGATCGCCAGCCCGGGCCCGGCCGCCGGCGCCGTGCCCGCGAGGATCGCGAGCTCGTCGGCCCGCTTGGTGGCCTCCTCCAGCGCCGCGGCGCGCCCTTGGGCACCGGACTGCAGCTGGCGCTGGCTGTCCTGGAGGGAGGCGATCTCGCGCTGGAGGCGGTCCTCCTGGGCCTGGAGGTCGGACTGCAGGCGGACCAGGTCGTCCTCCCGCATCGCGGCCAGGTCGGAGTCGACGGACTTGCCGCGCAGCTGCACGGCGAGCGTGAAGCCCAGGAGTGCGAGCAGGACGAGAATGATCACACCGGCGGTGCCGCGCTTCTTGCGTCGCCCCGCTGCCGGCTCGGCGTCGGGTTCCTCATCCACATCGGATACGCGCGACGGAGCGGCCGTGGCGCCGGTGGAACGGTCGGGCTGGGGGCGGGTTTCCGGGGCGTCGCCGGCCGTCGGGCGCTGTGGGGACGGCTCCCCGGTTGCGCCGTCCGTGAGCGGGGTGAGGCGCACCGTCTCCTCGTCGGCCTCGGCGGGGAGCCCGTTGGCGCGCTGTTCTGCCGGTGGTTCTGCCTGTGCTGCCGGGTGCGCTGGCGGCGTGGGGCGGGTCGGTGGCGTGCGGCCTGGCATCGGCCGTCGGGCCGGCCTGGCCGCCTCTGGTGTGGCCGGGGCGGGTTGCGCCGGGATCGCTGCCGTCGGATCGCTCGATCCATGCGGCCGCTCGATGCGGGTGGTCGGCTCGTCGTGTTCCGGCCGGTTGACGCCTGTGGTCGGCTCGCTCGACGCGGCCGGCCGCTCGAAGCGTGCGGTCGGCTCGTCGTAGGCCGGCCGGTCGATGCGCGAGGTCGGCTCGTCGTGAGCCAGGCGGTCGGCCGGCTCGTCGCCGGCGGTTCGCTCGATCCGCGAGGTCGGCTCATCGCCGGCAGG
>NZ_JBFAIU010000086.1:0-24047 GCF_040654855.1 Asanoa sp. NPDC050611 | reverse complement strand
CGGCGGCGCTGGGCTCGCGCGCGCAGCGTGGCGCCGCGGGCCATGGCGTCGGCGCGGTGGTGCCGGCCCGGTGCGAGGGCGCCCAGGGTTGCGGCGACCAGCAGGGCGGCGGCGAGCGCGGCGGCCAGGAACGCCCACGGCGACCCGGAGTCGCTGGCGTCGACCAGGGCGAACAGCAGCGCCCCGGTGAGCGTGGAGATGACCAGCCGCACGACGTCCAGTCAACCACTCGGCCGCAAGCCGGCGACGATCTTTAGGGGTGGCTTAACAAACGACCGCTCGCGTTGAGGCGGGCCCTCACCCGCATCTATGGTCCGGGCTGGATCCGTCGGTGTATCGACAGCAAGGGGTGGGGGGATGGCGCAACGGCGTGCCGCGTCGCGGCACCGGGCCCCTGATCCGCTGGTGCCCAAGGTCGCCCGGCTGGCCAGGGCCAGCGAGCCGACCCTGCTCAAGCTCGTCCGCAACCGGCGGCAGGTGCTGATCGGCGCCGGTGCCGCGGTGGTGGCGACCGGTGCCGTGGGCTCGGCGGCCGCCGTGATGGGCGGTGGCGGGGGCATCTCCGCCGCGCTCGGCGACAGCGCCACCTCGACCCGCTCCCCTCGCGACGCCGGCGCGTTCGCCGACCGGGACGCCAGTTACACGCAGTCGCTCGGCGACTCCATCGACCTCGGCGCCGCCGGCCTGGCCGACACCGCCGGTGCCGCCGCCGCGGCCGCCGCGAAGGCCAAGCCGACCAATCCCAACCTGCTCAGCCGGGACCCGATCCTGCACATGCTGCGCCGCACGACGTTCGGGCCGACCCGGGCGCTCGTCGACGCCGCCACGAAGACCGGTATCGACGGTTGGCTGGAGCAGCAGCTCAACCCGGGCAAGGTCGACGACGCGGTGTCGGCCAAGGCGCTGGCCGCGTTCCCGACGGTCGCGATGAGCACCGCGCAGATCCGGCGCACGGTCAAGGAGGGCGACTTCCTCGCGCAGTTCGAGCTGGGCCAGGCGACCATCGCGCGGCAGATGTGGAGCAACCGCCAGCTGCTCGAGGTGATGGTGGACTTCTGGTCCAACCACCTCAACGTGACCAACCCGTTCGACGGCGGGTGGGACGTGCGGACGTCGTACGACAACGACGTGATCCGCAAGCACGCGCTCGGCAAGTTCGTCGACATGCTCAAGGCCAGCGCCCGGCACCCGGCCATGTTGCGCTATCTCGACAACGCGGCGTCGGACCGGCGGTCGGTCAACGAGAACTACGGGCGCGAGCTGCTGGAGCTGCACACCGTCGGCATCGACGGCGGCTACAACGAGAAGGACGTGCGCAACAGCGCGTACATCCTGACGGGTCGGACCGTGACCAACGAGGGCGAGTTCCGGTACGAGTCCGACCGGCACTGGGTCGACCCGGTCAAGGTGCTCGGCTTCAAGGACAAGAACCCGTCGCGGTCCAAGGGCCTGCAGGTCGGCGAGAAGTATCTGTCCTATCTGGCCACTCACCCGGCGACCGCCAAGAACATCGCGCGCAAGCTGGCCGTGCGGTTCGTCTGTGACGCGCCGCCGAACGGGCTCGTGCAGCGGCTGGCCGACACCTACCTCGAGAACGGCACCGCGATCGCGCCCGTGCTGCGGGTGCTGTTCCGCTCGCAGGAGTTCTGGATCGCGACCGGCATGAAGACCCGGCGGCCGCTGGAGAACTTCGTGGCGACCGCGCGGGCGCTGGGCATCGCCCCGGGATCCGACGTCCGGGCCGGTGTCGAGGGCCTCTACTTCATGACGCAGCGGTTCGGCCACGCGCCGATGGCGTGGGTGCCGCCGAACGGCTACCCGGACGTCGCGGCCGCCTGGCGGTCGGCGCACGCCACGCTCTCCCTCTGGAACGCGCACCGCGCTTTGATCGGCGGCTACGAGCGCGGCCTGTCGTACCCGAAGGTCGAAGGCCTGGTCGGCAAGCGGCCCGGCACCACCGGCCCGTACCTCGACAGCCTGGCGGCCCGGTTGGTCTTCCAACCCGTCGCCGCGTCGCACCGCAAGGCACTGCTGTCCTTCCTGTCGGCGAAGGACAACACGGCGGTACGCAACGGTAGCCTGGGCGGGAAGATCGAGTACCTGGCGCCGTTGCTGTTCGACTCCATCTACCACGCGTTGCGGTGAGGCCATGACTGTCGCTGATGGACCGCTCACGCCGGACGAGTTGGCCCGGCGCGGCCCCAACCTGCCCGAGGCGGCCATCCGGGTGCAGGCCGAGGCGGTCGCCGCCGACCTGCAGGCCCAGCGCGAACAGTGGCGCAAGGGCTTCACCCGGCGGCGGGTGCTGGCCGGCGCCGGCGCGGTCGGCGTGGCCAGCCTCGCCAACCAGGTGGTCACCACGCGGGTCGCGTTCGGCGCGCCGTCGAACACCAACCGCACGCTGGTCGTCGTCTTTCTGCGCGGCGGCATGGACGGCCTGTCCGTGGTCGTGCCGCGCGGCGACCGCAACTACCTCAACGCCCGCCGCGACATCGCGGTGCAGCCCGGCGCGCTGCTCGCCGGCGACGACCGGTTCGGCCTGCATCCTGGGCTGGCGCCGCTGGTGCCGTTCTGGGAGAAGGGCCAGATGGCCGCGGTGCACGCGGTCGCCTCGCCCGACGCCAGCCGGTCGCATTTCCAGGCACAGGACTGTCTGGAGCGCGGTGCCGCGTCCACCGCCGTCCACACTGGATTCCTCGACCGCGTGCTGGAACAGCTCGGCCCCGGCACGACGTTCCGCGCGGTCGCCGAGGGTTCGGCGCTGCCGCGGTCGCTGGTCGGCGGCCAGAGCAAGCTGGTGCTGCAGGGCATCCGCGAGTTCGACCTGCGGGGCGGCGGCGGCATGCGGGAGAAGACGCTGACGGCGCTCAAGGCGCTCTACACCGGCGTCGGCGACCACCCGCTGGGCGGCCAGGCGGCCGAGACGCTGAAGTCCATCTCGACCGCCCGCAAGATCTCGCAGACCGACTACCAGTCCACCGCGCAGTGGCCCGGCGGCGGCTTCGCCGACCAGCTCAAGGACGTGGCCCGCCTCATCAAGGCGAAGGTCGGCCTGCGGGTCGCCGCCGTCGACATCGGCGGCTGGGACATGCACACGAACATCGGCGGCCCGGACGGCGGCGACATGCGCAACCGCCTCAACGAGCTGGCCGGCGCGCTGGGCGCGTTCGCCACGGACCTCGGTTCGGCGCTCGACAACACGTCGATCGTCACGATGAGCGAGTTCGGCCGGCGGGTCGAGGCCAACGGCAACTCGGGCACCGACCACGGCCACGGCGGCCTCATGCTGCTGCTGGGCGGCGGCATGAACGGCGGCCGCGTGCACGGCCGCTGGCCGGGCCTGTCGGCCGGTGCCCTCGACCAGGGCGACCTGGCGGGCGCCAACGACTACCGCGACGTGTTGACGGAACTCCTCGGCGCCCGCATGGGCGTGCGGGACTGGAAGAAGATCTTCCCCGGGTACGCGGCGAAGAAGATCGGCATCTTCCGTTAGCTGCGCAGGAACGCCATAAGGTCGGCGTGGAACTCGTCCTTCAGCGTGCTGGTGAGGCCGTGCGGCGCGCCCGGGTAGACCTTGAGGTCGGCGTTGTCCACGATGTTGACCGCCTTGCGGGCCGAGTCGTCGATCGGCACGATCTGGTCGTCGTCACCGTGGATGAACATCGTGGGCACGTCGATGGCCTCGAGGTCCATCGTCAGGTCGGTCTCGGAGAACGCCTGGATGCAGTCGTACGTGCCCTTGAGGCCGCAGGTCATGGACTGCTGCCAGAACTGGTCGCGCAGGCCCTGTGAGACGTGGGACCCCTTGCGGTTGGCGCCGTAGAACGGTGCGGACAGGTCTTCGTAGAACTGGGACCGGTCGGCCGCCAGCCCGTCGCGAAGCTGGTCGAAGACCTCCTTGGGCAGCCCTTCGGGGTTCTTCGACGACTTGATCATCACCGGCGGGATCGCGCCGACGAGCATCATCTTCGAGACCCGCGAGGTGCCGTGCCGGCCGACGTACCGGGTGATCTCACCGCCGCCGGTGGAATGCCCGACCAGCACCGCGTCGTGCAGGTCCAGCGTGTCGATCACGGCCGCGAGATCATCGGCGTACGAGTCGAGGTCGTTGCCCTCCCAGGGCTGGCTGGACCGCCCGCCACCGCGCCGGTCGTGCGCGATGCCGCGGAACCCGTTCTCGGCGACCATCATCATCGCGTCGTCCCACGCGTCGGCCGTCAAGGGCCAGCCGTGGCTGAACACGACCGGCTGCCCGTTGCTGTCGCCCCAGTCCTTGAAGAAGATCTCGTTGTTGTCCTTGGTCGAAACATGTCCGGTGGTCATGGATTCTCCCCGTGAAATGACACCTTTCCACCGACGCTAGGTGCCCGCACGATGGGCTGCGGCCGTTCCCACGATCCGTGGGCGCCGCCACGTCGCGCCTGTGACGAGTGATCCTGCCGTGGTCCTAGAGCCGCGCGACGAGCCGCTCTCCTTCGGGCCACGGCCCGAACCCGGTGGCACTGTCGAGATGCCCGACGTCACCGGCGTCGACGAGCTCGGCACCCCAGTCGGCGGCAAGCGCCCGGAAACCCGGCATGGTGGTGTACGGATCGTTGCGACTGGCGACGAGAATCGACGGAAACGGCAACGGCGCCCGCGGCACGACTATCCGATCAGGAGGGACCTCCGGCGGTGTGACCAGCAGCGCACCGCGGATGGGCCCGGTGTGCCGCGCGGCCCAGAGCGCGACGGTCAAGCACCCCGCGCTGTGCGCGACGAGGACCGCCGGGGTGTCGTCGGCCCGCACGGCCGCCGCGAGGGCCGCGACCCGCTCGTCGGGGAGGTAGGGCGGCCCGGGCGGCTCGGGCGCCCACGAGAAGCCGGCACGTTCGGCGAACCGCCGCATCCAATGACCCGGCAACGGCACACCCCGCCCGGGCACAAGCAGATACCGCATGGAGGGAACCTTATGCCCGTCCATGATCAGGGCTGCTTGCGCACCATCCGCAGGAGGGTTTCGTGAGTGGCGGGGTCGGCCGCGACGATCAGGCCGCCCGGGCCGCTGTCCAAAGGGCCGCCGTCCAGGCCTGTGACGACGCAGCCGGCGGCCGCGCAGATGGCCAGGCCCGCCGCGAAGTGGACGCTGTCCCGTCTGTCGCCGTCGGTCACGTAAGCCGCCCGGCGGCCCGCCGCCACCCAGGTCACCGCCAGCGTGGTCGAGAGGACCCGGGGGCCGAACTCCGACTGGAACTCCGGGTCCGCGAGCAGCGACGTCGCCAGGAACGTCGCGGCGTTCGGGAACGGTGGGTCGAGGTTGACGTCGACCAGGCGGGACGACGCCGACGGCACCAGCGGGGCGTCCGTGCCGTCGCGGCGCACCCACGACGCCGTGCCGTCCGTCCAGAAGATCTCGCCCGACAGCGGGTCCGCGGCCGCCGCCACCGAAGCGTCGGCCGACCGCAGTGCCACGTTGACCGCGATCAGCGGTGACTGCACCGCGAAGTTCAGCGTGCCGCACAGCGGGTCCACCAGCCACACCCGCGACGCCGAGGCACCGCTGCGCCCGGATTCCTCGCCCACGAAGCCGTCGTCCGGACGGTGCGCCCGGAGGACCGCCAGGATCGCCTGCTCAGCCTCCAGGTCGGCCGTCGTCGCGAAGTCCCGGTCTGCCTTGGCGAAGTGGTCGACCGCGGTCCCGTAGTAACGCCGCACGACCGCGGCCCCCGCCGAGGCCGCCGCGACGGCCACCTCCGTGTCGCTCAGGATCATGAGCGGGATGCTAGCTCCTTGGCGCGATTGCGCTTGCGGATCTTCTTGCGGATCCAGAGCACCGCGCCGACCGCGACGAGCGCGTAGATCGCGTAGTCGAACCACTGGGCATACTGTTCGACCCGCTGCCAGTTGGAACCGAGCGCGAACCCGGCGCCGACGAACAGGGAGTTCCAGACCGCGCTGCCGAGCGTCGTGAACGCGACGAACCGGATCATCGGCATCTCGTTGGCGCCCGCCGGTATGGACACCAGGCTGCGCACCACCGGCACGCACCGTCCGAACAGGACAGCCGCGTTCTCATGCCGCTCGAACCACCTGTCGGCCTTCTCGAGGTCGTCCGTGTCGACCAGCGGGATCTTGTCGAGCCACCGTTTCAGGCGGTCCTCGCCCAGGCCGCGCCCGAGCCAGTAGAGGATCACGGCACCGACCACCGAACCCACCGTCGCCGAGAGGATGACCAGCGGCAGGCTCATCCGGCCCTGGTTGGCCAGAAAACCGCCCAGGGTCAGCACGATCTCGCTGGGGATGGGCGGCACCAGGTTCTCCAGCGCGACGAGCAGGCCGACGCCGACGGTGCCCAGGGAGTCGATCACCCCGGCCACCCAACCGGTCAGTCCGCCCAGATCGCTCGGGTCGCCTTGCGCGGCCAGCGCCATTCCTCAGCTCCTCACGGTTTGGGAAACAGCATTCCTACCCGAAGAAGCTGGAAACATTCTGATGATCAGCTGGCCGGCGTGATGTTGTTGTTCGCGCGGAACACGTTGTCCGGGTCGTACTTCGCCTTGATCTCGGCCAGCCGCCGCAGGTTGGCGCCGAACGCGCTGTCCACCGCGACGTCCGGCGGCTCGTCGGACCGGCCCGTGAAGTTCAGATACACGCCGTCGTCGCCGTGGCGCGCCGATTCCGCGAACGTCTCGCGTACCCACGCGATGTTGGCGTCGTTGTCAGCGGGGTCCGTCCAGTTGCCGTCGATCGAGAGCAGGAACGGCGACGAACGCTGCGCGAAGGCCGTCGCGTCCGGCGGCACCACCGCGATCGCGCCGCCCATGTGGAACAGGTTGACCAGCGTGAGCGGGCTGGGTCGACTCGCCGCCCGGGCCGCGACGAAGTCGATCGCCGCGTCACTCAGGGACGACAGATAACGCGACTTCCAGTACGCCTGCAGCGTGTTGCGCGGGAAGAACGCGTCGAAACCCTGCTGCATGGCCGTGTACGGCATCGGCTGCGACATGTCCAGCAGCGGCGTGCCCAACTCCCGCAGCGGCGACAGGATGTCCATGCCGGTCTCGGCGGCACCCGAGTAGACGCCGCCCACCACCACGCAGGCGCGGTTGTGCACGGCCTCCGGCAGCTCCGGGTCGGCGGGCATGGTGATCGTCAGGCAGCTCGCGGTGACCTCGTCCGGCGCGACCGACACGTAGTTCCGCCAGCCTCGCAAAACCTCCGGCGCTTCCTCGACCGGGTAGAACGTGCCCGCGAACGCGACCGTCGGCCCGACCTCCTCGAGCGCGAACGTGAACCAGGTGACCACGCCGAAGTTGCCACCGCCGCCGCGCAGCGCCCACAGCAGGTCGGTGTTCTCGGTCGACGAGGCGACCCGGACCTGACCGTCCGCGCCGACCACCTCGGCCGCCACGAGATGGTCGCAGGACAGCCCGTACTTCCGGCGCAGCCAGCCGTAGCCTCCGCCGAGGGTGAGCCCCGCGACGCCGGTGTCGGAGACCACGCCGCCCGGCGCGGCCAGCCCGTACGCCTGCGTCTCCCGGTCGACGTCGGCCCACACCGCGCCGCCCTGCACCCGCGCCAGCCGAGCGGCCGGGTCCACCTGCACCGCGTGCATCGGGGCCAGGTCGATCAGCAGGCAGCTGTCCGAGGCGGACAGACCGGCGATCGAGTGTCCGCCACCACGCACCGAGACGACCAGGCCGTTCTCGCGGGCGAAGTTCACCGCGTCGATCACGTCGGCCGTGCCGAAACAGCTGATCACCAGCGCCGGGTCGCCCGGGTGCATCGCGTTGAACACCTCGCGGACCCCGGCGAAGCCCGGGTCGTCCGGCGCCAGCACCGGGCAGTGCACCCGTCCCCGCAGCTCGTCGATGATCTCGTCGGTCAAGGTCGCCAGACCGCCCTGCACGGTCGTCGCGGTGATCGTCATCCCGTTCACCCCCCGAACCCGAATATTTTACGCATAACGTTCGCCGCCCAGGGCACGGTTCGCCGCGTAAACCAGCCACGCCGCCAAGGTCGCCAGCTCGACCCGCTGCCAGATCCCCTCGTGCGGGCCCTCCCGCACCAGCTCGACCAGCAGGCCCGCGTTGACCGCCAGGCTCGCCACGCTCAGCGCACCCGCCCAGGCGCGGCCGGCGCTGCCCAAGCGGCTGGCCGGCCAGAACGCCACCATCGAGCCGACCCCGCCGAGCGCGGCCGAGACCGAGGTCAGCGTGTGCGGGTCGAACGCGACGTCGGAGAGGTCCCCGGAGAGTTCGGTGCAGTCCGGGTCGATCGAGGGCGCGCAGGACAGCGCGGTCAGGCTGGCGTCGAAGACGGTCGCGAGCCCGAACACGCCCGCCCCGATCCAGGCCGCCCGCGCCTGCCGGCCGCCCAGCAGCATCCGGGCCGCCCCGACCAGCGCCAGTGACCCGGCGGCCAGGTCAGCGACCCGGAACAGCCGATGCCAGGGCTGATCGGTGGCGGCCAGGTCGCTGGCGAGCCCGGTGGTCAGGCCGAGCCGCGGGTTCAGCCACGGTGCGAGCAGCCACGAGCTGTAGAGCGCGGCGGAGCCGGCGAACGCGGCGGCGGGCCAGCGGGCCGGCCTCACGACGCCGCGCGGACGAGGGGGAACGGCAGCGTCTCACGGATCGACCGCCCGGTCAGCAGCATCACCAGGCGGTCCACGCCGATGCCGAGACCGCCGGTCGGCGGCATCGCGTACTCCAGCGCCTGCAGGAAGTCCTCGTCGAGCTCCATCGCCTCCGGGTCGCCGCCCGCCGCCAGCAGCGACTGCTCGGTGAGCCGCCGGCGCTGCTCGACCGGGTCGATCAGCTCCGAGTACGCGGTGCCCAGCTCGAAACCGAAGCCGACCAGGTCCCACCGCTCGGCCAGCCGCCCGTCGCGCCGGTGCTGCCTGGTCAGCGGCGACACCTCGGTCGGGAAGTCCTTGTAGAACGTCGGCAGGTCCGTCTTCGACTCGACCAGGTGCTCGTAGAGCTCGAGCAGCACGGCGCCCCGGTTCCATTTCGGGTCGTACGCGATCTCCGCCTTGTCGCAGTAGCGGCGCAGCGTGGCCACGTCGGTGTCCGCGTCGACGACCTCGCCGAGCGCGGTGGACACCGCCTCGTTGACGGTCCGCACCGGCCAGTCGCCCGAGATGTCCACCTCCTCGTCGGTGCCCGGCCGGCGCGCCACCGCCTGCCCGTACGCGGCGATCGCGGCCTCCTGGATCAGCTCCCGGGTCAGCCGCAGCATGGTGTCGTAGTCCCCGTAGGCCTGGTACGCCTCCAGCACCGTGAACTCCGGGTTGTGGCTGTAGTCCGCGCCCTCGTTGCGGAACGTGCGGCCCAGCTCGAAGACCCGCTCCACCCCACCGACCGCGAGGCGCTTGAGGAACAGCTCCGGGGCGATGCGCAGATACAGCTTCAGGTCGTACGCGTTGATGTGGGTGGTGAACGGCTTGGCGTTGGCCCCGCCGTGGATCCGCTGGAGGATCGGCGTCTCGACCTCGAGGTAGCGCCGGCCGACCAGTGACTCGCGCAGCGCGAAGATGGCGTTGCTGCGCGCCCGCAGCAGGTCCCGCGCGCGCGTGTTGGTGACCAGGTCGAGGTAGCGCTGCCGCACCCGCGCCTCCGGGTCGGCCAGGCCGCGGTGCTTGTCCGGCAGCGGCCGCAGGCACTTGGCGTTGAGCTGCCACGAGCTCGCGTCGATCGTCAGCTCGCCCGTCCGGGTGGTGATCACCTCGCCGGTCACGCCGACGTGGTCGCCGATGTCGATGGTGTCGTCCCAACCGTCGACCGCGGCCGGGCCGCTGAGCATGACCTGCAGGTCGCCGCTCCAGTCGCGGACCGTGGCGAACAGGATGCCGCCGTGGTCGCGCATCAGCATGACCCGGCCGGCCACGCCGACCGTGTCGCCGCTGCGCCGGTCCGGCGCCAGGTGGCGGTGCGCGGCCGCCACCTCGGCGCAGGTGTCGGTCCGGGGGTAGTTCACCGGGTACGGGTCGATGCCCGAGTCGATCAGCCGCTGCCGCTTGGCCAGCCGCACCCGCATCTGCTCGGGGGCCTTGTGGTCGATCGCGCCGGGTGCGGGCGGCGACTCGGCGGCGTCGATCTCCTCGGCCTCCCGGGCCCGCTCGGCCGCGTCCGGCGGCAGCGCGTCCAGCTGGGCGTCCGTGCTGCCCGGGATCGCCAGGAAGCCCTCGGCGATCGCCGACGAGAGCCCGACCCGGACCAGCTCGCGCCGCTCGCCGAAGCACAGGTAGCGCGGCTGCCAGACGGGGTGGTACTTGGCGTTGGACCGGTAGAGCGACTCGAGCTGCCACCAGCGGGAGAAGAACAGCAGCAGCTTGCGCCAGGCGCGCAGGATCGGGCCCGCGCCGATCCGGGCGCCCTCCTCGAACACCGCGCGGAACACGGCGAAGTTCAGCGAGACCCGGTCGACGCCGAGCCGGGGCGCGTTCTCCATGAGCTGCGCGACCATGAACTCCATCGCGCCGTTCTCCGCGTCGTGCGCGCGGCGCATCAGGTCGAGCGAGAGCCCGTGCGTGCCCCAGGGGCTGAACGAGATCATGGCCTTGACCTGGTTGCTCCTGTCGATCGCCTCGACCAGCACGCAGCGGGCGTCGGCCGGGTCGCCGAGCCGCCCGAGGGCCATCGAGAAGCCGCGCTCGCTCTCGGTGTCGCGCCAGGCCGTGGCCAGCCGCGACAGCTCCTTCATCTCCTCGTCGGGGATGTCGGCGTGCCGGCGGACGGTGGCCGTGTAGCCCGCCCGCTCGACCCGGTTGACGGCCTGGCGCACCGGGCGCATCTCACGACCGTCCAGGGTGAACTCGCGGGTCAACAGGATCGCCTCGTCACCGAGGTGGATGACCTTCAGACCCGTCCGGGCGTACGCGACGGCGCCTTCCTCGCTCGCGCCCATGACCGCCGGCGTCCACGCGTAGTAGCGCGCCTGTGCCAGCCAGGCGTCGATCGCCGGTCCCCACGCCTCCGGGTCGCCGACCGGGTCGCCGCTGGCCAGGCTCACCCCGTTGACCACGCGGTACGTGACCGCGGACTTGCCGGTCGGCGAGAAGATCGCTGACTTGTCGCGCCGGGTGGCGAAGTAGCCGAGGGAGTCCCGGTCGCCGTACTTGGCCAGCAGCGTGCGGATCTGCCGCTCGTCGCCGGCCCGCAGCTCGGCGTTGCGGCGCTGGGAGCGCAGCAGGGTGGCCAGCGCGGCGAAGACGGCCGCCGCCCCGAACAGGCCGAGCACGAAGCTGACCCAGCCGGGCGCGGCGCCGACCCGGGTGATGTCGAAGCTGAAGCCGCCGCCGAGGACGCGTTCGGTCGCGTACGCCGCCTGGTTGCCGGTGCCGGACAGGCTCCCGGGGAACGCGGCGACGAGGCTGAGCCCGAGTCCGATGCCGACGCCCAGCGTGCCGACGAAGACCAGCAGCGCCCGGCGGACGCTGCCCTTGGCCACGTGCGCGTAGAACTCCTTGCGGAACACGATCAGCGTCGCGAGCGCGAGCACGGACACCGCGAGCCCGCTCCACAGCAGCGCGAGGTCGCCGGAGCCCTGGTAGAGGTGGTTGCCCGCGTCGTCGACCAGTTCGGCGTCCGGCACGACCGAGACCACGATGCCGATGATCGTGTTGACCAGCACGCTCAGGCTGAAGTAGATGGTCAGCAGCCACCAGGCGACGCGCTTGCGGCGCAGGGTCGCGGTGGCGAGGACGGCCAGGAAGACGGCGTAGGCGACGTTGGCCGGGGCGGGGATGATCGCGGCGTCGATGGTCTCGCGGACGGGCTGAATGCCGGTGCGGAAGATGTGCCCGATCGCGGAGATGAACGAGACGAGCGCGACGATCCACATGATCATGCCGAAGATCCGTGGGACGTGACGGCCCCAGTGCAGGCCGCGGGGGCGCGCTATCGGCATCGCGGAGGCGGGCTCGGCGACCTCATCGACTGTCGTGGTCACGGCGCGACCCTCCCGGTGTCTGGCGGATCCCAACTTCGACGATAGGCAGCTACCTAGAATGATTCTCATAAAACGGACTTAAAAGACGGCGGGGAGGTGGGTACGCCGATGGGCAACTGGTTCGCGCAACGCATCGTCGAAAGTGGGCGCCTGCCGCTGTTCTGCTTCTTCGCGGGCTTCATCGTCACGTTCGCCTTCATCCGGTTCTCGGTCCGGATGATCCGGGCGAACGTGAAGTGGTGGCCGGGCAACGTCACCCCGGGCGGGCAGCACATCCACCACGTGGTGTTCGGGGTGATCTTCATGATCGTCGCGGGCGTCACGGGCTTCGCGCTCAACACGGACAACACGGCGGCCAACGCGGTGTTCGCCGGGCTGTTCGGGCTCGGCGCGGCCCTCGTACTCGACGAGTTCTCGCTGATCCTGCACCTGGACGACGTCTACTGGTCCGAGAAGGGGCGCACCTCGATCGACGCGGTGTTCATCGCGATCGCGTTCACCGGTCTGCTGCTGCTCGGTGTGCGGCCGATCGGCGTCGACAACATCACGGAGGCGCGCACCGCCGGCGAGTCGACGGTCACCGCCTGGCTCGTCGGCACGGTCGCGCTCGTGCTCAACTTCCTGCTCGCCGGCATCACGCTGATCAAGGGCAAGATCTGGACCGGGCTGATCGGACTGTTCATCCCGATCCTGATCCTGGTCGGCGCGATCCGCCTGGCCCGGCCGCACTCGCCCTGGGCCCGCTGGCGCTACCAGCGCGACAAACCTCGCGCCAGACGCAAGATGGCGCGCGCGATCGTCCGGGAGAGACGGATCCGCACGCCCATGATCGCCGGCAAGGACTGGGTGCAGAACATGATCGCCGGCCGCCCGGACACACCCGCGTCGGAGGATCGCTCGGACGTGGCGTCGTCTTGATCACCGCAGGCTTCGCGGAATGGAAGGCTGGGTAACGATGGTCGCATGTCGGACGTTGTGGACGAAGCCGCCGGCCCGGCGGACGAGCGGGACGTTGACCGCGCGTTGCTGACCGTCGGCGTCGAGGAGGAGTTCCTCCTGGTCGACCCGGCGACCGGCGCGGCCGCCGAGGCGGTCGACGCCGTGCTCGACGAAGTCCCGCCGGACCTGCGCGGCCAGGTGCAGCACGAGTTCCTCACCAGCCAGATCGAGATCGGCAGCCCGCCCGGCCTGCACCTGGAGGCGCTCGCGCACTCGCTGGGCATGCTGCGCTCCGGCCTGTCGGGCGCGGCCGAGCGGGCCGGCTTCCAGATGCTCGCGGTCGGCACGGGCCCCGCCGGACCGGACGGCGAACGCAGCCCGCGGATCTTCGACGACCCGCGGTTCCACCGGATGATCGAGCGGTACGGCAACATCTCCCCCGGCCCCGGCTACAACGGCATGCACGTGCACGTCGGCATCCCGGGGCCGGAGATCGGCGTCGAAGTGCTCAACCACCTGCGCCCCTGGCTGCCCGTGCTGCACGCGGCGACCGCGAACTCGCCGTTCTACAACGGACGCGACACGGGGTACGCGAGCTGGCGCTCGGTGCTCTGGAACCGCTGGCCGCCGGTCGGGCCGACACCGTGGCTGGAGTCGCACGCCCACTATCTCGCCATCGTCGACGAGCTGATCGGCACCGGCATGCTGCTCGACGAGGGCATGCTGTATTGGTACGCGCGGCTCTCGTCGCACCTGCCCACCGTCGAGATCCGGATCGGCGACGTCTGCCTGACCATCGACGACACGATCCTGATCGCCGCGCTGATCCGCGGGCTGGTCGCGGCGGCCCTGGAGGACATCGAGGCCGGCCGCCCGGCGCTGCCGATCGACCACCACGTGCTGGTCGCCGCGCACTGGCGGGCCGCGCACGACGGGCTCGAGGGGCTCGCCTGCGACCTGTTCGACGGCGGGAACCATCCGGCCTGGCAGCTGATCCGCCGGCTGTTCGACCGGGTCGGTCCCCACCTGGAGCGGCACGGCGACCTGGAGACCGTGAGCTACCTTCTGGGTCGGTTGCACACCCACGGCACCGGCGCCGCCCGGCAGCGCTCGGTCTTCACCCGCACCGGAGAGATGAGCCAGGTGATCGACTACCTCGCGGTCCAGACCCGTGGCTGAGCGCCTCGTGGTGATCGGTGGCGACGCCGCCGGCATGTCCGCCGCCTCGCAGGCCCGGCGCCGCCGCAGCGCCGACGACCTGTCCATCGTCGCCTTCGAGCGCGGGCGGTTCACGTCCTACTCGGCCTGCGGCATCCCGTACTGGGTCGGCGGCCTGGTCGACGACCGGGACGACCTGATCTCCCGGGCGCCGGCGGTGTTCCGCGACGACTACGACATCGACGTGCGCACCCGGCACGAGGTGGTCGACATCGACCTCGAGCGGCGCGAGGTCGTCGCCGTGGCGCTCGACGAGGGCCGGCGCGAGGTCCGGGAGCCCTTCGACCAGCTCGTGTACGCCATCGGCGCCGTGCCCGTGCAGCCACCCTGGGCGACGTCCGGGGTCAGCGGCGTGTTCGGGGTGCAGACCCTCGACGACGGCGACGCGCTGCACGCCTGGCTCGACCGCGAGCCGACGCCGAAGCGCGCGGTGGTGGTCGGCGGCGGCTACATCGGCGTCGAGATGGCCGAGGCGATGGTCAACCGCGGGCTCGCGGTGACGCTGGTCGAGCGCGGTCCACAGCCCATGTCGACGGTGGACCCCGACATGGGCGCGCTGGTCACCGACCGGCTCCGCGCGCTCGGCATCGACATCCGCACGGGGCTCGCGGTGACCGGGCTCGACCACAGCGACGGCGTGGTCACCGCGGTGCGCACCGACGACGAGCCGATCCCGGCGGACATCGTCGTGCTCGGGCTCGGGATCAAGCCCAACACCACGCTCGCCCGGACAGCCGGGTTGCCGCTGGGCCCGACCGGCGGCATCCGGGTCGACCTGCGGATGCGGGTCGTCGGCCGACCCGGCGTCTGGGCCGCCGGCGACTGCGTCGAGTCGGTGCACCGGGTGTCCGGCCAGCCGGTGCACCTGCCGCTGGGCACGCACGCCAACAAGCAGGGCCGGGTCGCGGGCATCAACATCGGCGGCGGGTACGCGACGTTCCCGGGCGTGATCGGCACGGCGGTGACCCGGGTCTGCGACCTCGAGGTGGCCCGCACCGGGCTGCTCTCGACCGAGGCCGACGCGGCGGGCTTCTCGTTCGTCACCGCCACTGTGGAGTCGACCAACCGGGCCGGATACTTCCCCGGTGCCGACTTCATGACGATCAAGCTGCTCGCCGAGCGGGGCACGGGCCGGCTGCTCGGCGCACAGATCGTGGGGCGGTCGGAGGCGGCGAAGCGGATCGACCCGCTCGCTGTGGCGCTGTGGAACAACATGACGGTCGAGGAGATGGTCGGCCTTGACCTGGGCTACGCACCGCCGTACGCCCCCGTCTGGGATCCGGTCCTGATCGCGGCCCGTAAGGCGGTCGACGCCCTCGGGGTGAAGTAGGCATGGATCTCGGCCACTTTGGGTAACGCGCCTCGGTAACCCTTGATGGAGGTGTGCTGTGGTCAAGATTCCGTCGTTCGCACGGCGCGAGGGAAGCGCCGATGTGGACGAGAACCGCGCCGCGAACGAGGAGACCGTGGTCCGGGACCGGGCCACCGACCGTCCAACCGTCGACCGGGTCGACGGTGCCGACCGCACCGAACGCATGGACCGGGTCGACGGTGTCGATGGCCGGGTCGACGGCACCGAGCGCGACCGGGCCGACCGCCCGACGCTCTGGGGTCGCTGGTCCGACCGTGACCGCGCCCGCGCGGGTGCCGCGCCGGCCGGGCGGGCCACGCCGGTCGCGCCGGTCGCGCCGGGCAGCCCGACGGCCCCGGTCCGCCCGACGTCCCCGGCCGGGCCCAACGCGCCGACCGCGGCCGAGCGCCGGCTCGCCGGCACCGACCTGGCCGACGACACGCGTCCGACCGGGCCCGTCACCGAGGACCGGCCGGAGCCGACCTCCGAGGTGGCGGTCGGGCCGCGCCCCCGGACCAGCGTGCTGGCGACGCTCAGCCTGATCCTTTCGGTCGCCGGTGCGTTCTTCGTCCTGTCCGGCGCCCTCGCCGGTTACGGCATCGTCCTCGGCGCGGTCGGCTTCCTGCTGGCGGTGTCCGCGTTCGCCGCGACCCGCAAGCGGCACGTGGCCGGCAAGCTCGACGCCACGCTCGGCCTGCTGATCGGCGGCGCCGCCGTGGTCGTCGGCATCCTCGCCTTCACCGGCACGTTCGCCTGGCCGAACACGGACGCCGACTGGGTGGAGCGCCTGCGCGGGTGGCTCGACTCACAGTTTGTGGACCGGTTCTGACGGGCAATTGATCTCGCGGAGCGGCACGGACAACCGTTCCGGCTAAACCTGGGAGACGTGGTTCACCGATCCCCTGGTTGCTTGGGGGGCAGCGATTCGCTGCCCCCCAAAAAGCTGTCCGGGGCACGCAACGAATGCGTGGTTGCCCCCGGCCAGCACGCAACGATCTTCTGCCAGACGCAATTCTTTCCCATGGCCCCCGTCCGACCTGCGCACATAGCGTTGCCGCATGACGTTGGACGCGGTCGGCGGCCGTCGCCGGTACCTCATGTGCCGGCCGACTCACTTCGCCGTGAGCTACAAGATCAACCCTTGGATGGACCCGACCGCGCCCTATGACACGGCGCTGGCGATAGAGCAGTGGACCCACCTGCGGCAGACGTTCGTCGACCTCGGCCACACCGTGGAGGAAATCGACCCGCTGCCCGGTTTGCCCGATATGGTGTTCGCCGCCAACGGTGCGACCGTCGTCGACGGGACCGTCCTCGCCGTCCAGTTCCGCGACCCGGAGCGCGCTGACGAGGGCCCGGCCTACCGGTCGTGGTTCGAGCGCGCCGGGTACGCCGTACACGAGGCGAAGTTCGTCAACGAGGGCGAAGGCGACCTGATGCTCGCGGGCGACGTGGTGCTGGCCGGCACCGGGTTCCGCACCACGCACCAGGCCCACGCGCGCGCCCAGGAGGTGCTCGGCCGGCCGGTGATCACCCTGCAGCTGGTCGACCCGCGCTTCTACCACCTCGACACCGCGCTGTGCGTCCTGGCCGGCTCCGACGGCGTCGGGCCGGCGAAGATCGCCTACCTGCCCGAAGCGTTCTCGCCGGGCTCGCAGGCCGTGCTTCGCCGGCTGTTCCCGGACGCGGTGATCGCGACCGTGGCCGACGCCGAGGTGCTGGGGCTCAACGCGGTCAGCGACGGGTCCACGGTGGTGCTGCCCGTGCAGGCCACGGGGCTGGCGGCGGCGCTGCGCGAGCGGGGATATCGCACAATCGGTGTAGACATGTCAGAACTACGTAAAGCGGGCGGCGGACCGAAGTGCTGCACGCTCGAACTGCGTCCGGGCGGAGGGGCCGACTCATGATTCTCGACGACGTGCTGCGTACGCCCGGAGCCATCCGCGACGCGGAACGCCACACCGCGCACAACTACCACCCGCTGCCGGTCGTGATCGCGACGGCCGAGGGCTCGTGGGTGACCGACATCGACGGCCGGCGCTACCTGGACTTCCTGGCCGGCTACTCGGCGCTCAACTTCGGCCACCGGCACCCCGCGCTGATCGCGGCGGCGCACGCCCAGCTCGACCGGGTCACGCTGACGAGCCGGGCGTTCGTGCACGACCAGTTCGCCGAGTTCTGCTCGGGCCTGGCCGCGCTGTGCGGCAAGGACCAGGTCCTGCCGATGAACACCGGCGCCGAGGCGGTCGAGACCGCGATCAAGCTGTCCCGCAAGTGGGGCTACCAGGTCAAGGGCGTGCCGGCCGACCGGGCCACGATCGTGGTGGCCGACGGCAACTTCCACGGCCGCACGACGACGATCATCTCGTTCTCGACGGACCCGGACGCGCACGACGACTTCGGGCCCTACACGCCGGGCTTCCGGATCGTCCCGTACGGCGACCTGGCCGCGATGGCGGACGCGATCGACGAGACGACGGTCGCGGTGCTGATCGAGCCGATCCAGGGCGAGCAGGGCGTCGTGGTGCCGCCGGACGGCTACCTGCCCGGCGTGCGCGCCCTGTGCACCGAGCGCAACGTGCTGTTCGTGGCCGACGAGATCCAGTCGGGCCTGGGCCGCACGGGCGACACGTTCGCCTGCGACCACGAGTCGGTGGTCCCGGACGTCTACGTCCTGGGCAAGGCTCTCGGCGGCGGCATCGTCCCGGTCTCGGCGATCGCCGCGAACGCGGACGTGCTCGGCGTGATAAAGCCTGGGCAGCACGGCTCGACGTTCGGCGGCAACCCGCTGGCCTGCGCGGTGGCGATCGAGGTCGTCAAGCTGCTGCAGACCGGCGAGTTCCAGGCCAAGGCCAAGGAACAGGGCGCCTACCTGCACGCGGGCCTGCGCGGCCTGATCGGCGAGGGCCTCCTGGCGGTCCGCGGCCGCGGCCTGTGGGCGGGCATCGACGTCGACCCGGCGCTGATGACAGGCCGCGAGGCCTGCGAGCGCCTGGCGGAGCGCGGAATACTGGCCAAGGACACCCACGGCTCCACGCTGCGCCTGGCCCCACCGCTGATCATCGACAAGGACGACATCGACGTCGCGGTAGCGGCCCTGCGCGCGATCCTGAAGTAAGCACGCGTCGCGTCCAGATACGCATCACCCACCGCATGGGGGTGATGCGTATTTGTATGCAGAGCAAACGCCAGGCGCCAACACGCTGTCGGCGTGCCGGCGGCGGGCTGCTTGTGCGCCGCGGACCTGGCAGGGACGGGCCCCCTGGGGCCCGGCCCGGTGTCCGGCGGGAGCAACGGTCGTGCCCCCGGCGGACCCGGGAAGGAAACCGCTCTTATCGGTCCAGGGCCCGCATCGTCGTCGTCGGCGCCTCGGCCATGACCGAGCTCGGGTTGACGACGCCGCCGGTGGTCCAGGTGCGCGATCGCGCCACCTGGACGCCGGGGTAGAGCTCGACCACGTCGCCCATGCCCAATGCCCGGGCCTGGGACTTCAGGGTGATCCGGTTGTCGTCGTCGATCGAGCCGCCCGGGCGCAGGCCCGTGCCGTTGGTGCTGACGTCCTGGACCACCAGGTCCGGACCGTGCAGCTCGAAGCGCACGTGGTTGCGGCTGATCCAGCGGCGGGCCTCGTCGGTCAGCCACTGGCCCAGCATCACGCCCCGGTCGGGTGCGCGGCCCACCATGATGGGCTGGTCGGCGGCGACCACGAAGCGTTGCCGGACGACGCCGCCGACGCGGGCCGACATGACCTCCACCCGCGGGCGTGGGCCGCCGTCGCCGAGGCGCTGCTCGTGCCGCGGGCAGGTCGGTGCGCCCGTGCGCAGCGAGGGGGGTGGCTGGCCGCCCGCGCGGCCCGCGGGCTTGGCGCCGTAGGCCGAGCAGCCCGGCTCCGGGCAGCGCCACAGGCGGGACAGCAGTTTCATGCCCACGGGTGACGGGTCGCCGGCGCTCGGTTGCGCGCCGCCGCCGACGCGGGCGATCAGGGTCGGGCCGCCGGGGCCGGACACGGGGGCGAGCAGGCGGCCCGGCTGGGCCAGCCAGCCGTAGCGCTGCCGCGCGCCGTCGAAGCGGTTGCGGCTCAGCACCGGCAGGCCGAGCAGCTCGGCGACCTCGAGCAGCCGGTCGCCCGGGTCGCGCAGCACCTCGATGCGGCCGTCGTCGGCCCAGCGGCGGACCACCATGCGCTCGTTGGAGGTCAGGTCCGCGTCGGAGATCAGCGCGCGGGGCGCGATCACGTAGACCGGGACGTTCTCCTCCTCGAGCTGGCGACCGAGCGCGTCGACCGCGATGCCGAGGCGGAGCAGCGTCGCCGGGCGGCCGCCGTCGAGGTCGACGAAGCGGCTGACCTCGGACAGGTCGACCACGGCGCGGGCCAGCGCCGGGTCGAGGCAGAGCCGGCTCTCGATCGCGTCGAGCACGCGCGAGATCTCGAACCTCATGCCGCTGCCCTGACGATCGTGTCGATGCGCCGGGCCAGGTCGATGTCCTTGCTGGTCACGCCGCCGGCGGAGTGGGTGCTCAGGGTGAACCGCAGGCGCCGCCAGCGGATGTCGATGTCGGGGTGGTGGTCGAGCTCCTCGGCCACCTCGGCGACGCGGTCGACCACCGCGATCGCGCCCGGGAAGCTGGCCAGCTCGGCGTCGCGGCTGATCCCCGAAGGGTCACCCGCCCAACCGTCGAGCCCGGCCAGCGCCGTCTGCAAGTCGTCGGCGCCCAACACCTCTGCCACGCACCAGACCATACCGCCCGCGCGCGTGGGTGCAATGCCCGTTACGAGCAGCTCACGGGCGGTGGTGATGCGCCACGACGGCATGGTGGTCGGCGCCGTTCGGGTCCGCGTGCACCAGCGCCGATCCGAGCCGGGGCACGGCGTGGAGCAGCCGATGTTCGGCCGCGACCGCGATGTCGTGCGCGGCGACCACGTCGAGTCGCGAGTCGACCACGATCTCGCACTCGGCGCGCAGCCGGTGCCCGATCCAGCGCAGCCGGGCGGTGCCGATGTCGAGCACGCCCGCGGTGCCGCGCAGCGTCGCCTCGACGGTGTCGAGCAGGGCGGGGTCGACGGCGTCCATCAGCCGCCGGTACACCTGCCGCGCGGCACCGGCGAGCACGACGAGGATCGCCGCGGTGATCAGCAGGCCGACCACCGGGTCCGCCCAGCGCCAGCCGAGCGCCAGGCCGCCGGCGCCGAGCAGGACACCGAGGGAGGTGAAGCCGTCGGTACGCGCGTGCAGCCCGTCGGCGACCAGTGCGGCCGAGCCGATCCGGCGCCCGACCCGGATCCGGTACCGGGCGACCGCCTCGTTGCCGAGGAACCCCAGCACGCCGGCGACCGCGACCGCGGGCAGGTGGTCGACGTCAGCGGGGTTGATCAGCCGCCGGATCGCCTCCACGGCCGCGACCACGGCCGACGCCGCGATGAACAGCACGATCACGATGCCGGCCAGGTCCTCGGCGCGCCCGTAGCCGTAGGTGTACCGCCGGTTCGGCGGCCGCCGCCCGACCACGAACGCGATGAACAGCGGCACGGCGGTCAGCGCGTCGGCCACGTTGTGCAGCGTGTCGCCGAGCAGCGCGACCGAGCCCGACCAGGCGACGACGACGGCCTGCAGCGCGGCGGTGACCGCGAGGACCGCTAGCGAGACCCAGACGGCGCGGATACCGGCCCGGCTGCTCTCCAACTCCCGGTCGACCTGGTCGGCGGTGTCGTGCGAGTGCGGGCGCAGGGCGTGCCGCACCCGGTGCCAGCGGCTTCGCGGCGGGTGGTCGTGGTGGTGGTGCTCGTGGTGGTGCTCGTCCGGCCCCGGTGCACCGTGGTGGCTCGTCACGTCCGGCTCGTGCATGGGCTCATCATCACCCGCCCGGGTCGTGGATTCGCGGCCGCCGACGAACTGTCCGTCGACGCTTGGCGCTTGATCGACGTTTGCCGCTGGGGTGGATCGGGCAACTTTGCCCGCATGCGACGACTAGCGACCTCCGGGCTCGGCGTGTTCGCCGCGCTCGCCATCGGGCTCGCCGGTTGCGGCAACACGACCGCACCAGGCGTGACGTCCACCCCCTCGGCCGGCGCCAGCGACGACGCCTCGGCGCCCAGTGCGGCGACCGCGGAGCTGACCGCGGCCGCGCAGAAGCTCAACGACGACACCGTCAAGGTCACCCTCGAGTCCGCGGCGGTGAACAGCACGGGCAACCTCGACCCGAAAGCCGACAAGGCCACGATGAGCCTGAAGATCGGCGCCAGCGGGAGCAACTCCTCGGTCGACCTGCGGTCGATCGGCGAGGACGCCTGGCTGCAGGCGACCGGCGTGCCCGGCGTCGAGCCCGGCAAGTGGCTGCACATCGACGGCGCGCGGCTGGCCGGCACGAGCTTCGACGCCCTGCCCGACGGTGACGCCGCCGGCGCCGGCAAGTTCGTCGAGCGGATGGCCGACGTGACCAAGTCCGGCGACGGCAGCTACCAGGGCACCATCGACCTGACCAAGGTCGCCGGCAGTGGCGTCTCCGTCGACGTGCTGGGCGGCAAGGGCAACTCCGTGCCGTTCACCGCGACCGTCGACGACCAGGGCCGGCTGTCGAAGCTGTCCCTCGACCTGACCTCCATCGACCCGCAGCTCGGCACGATGACCACGACGTACTCGGACTTCGGCACCCCGGTCACCGTGGCCCAGCCGCCGGCCGCGCAGGTGGTCGAGGCACCGGAGTCGTTGCTCCAGGCGCTGGGCGCCAAGTAGGCATTGCTCTCCCCCGGCCCGTACCCCCGCTCCGGCGGGGGTACGGGCTCTTTCAGTTCGCCACGCTGTCCATGTAACGCAGCGCCTGCCGGTACGAGTCGACCAGCCCGGTCCAGTGGTACGGGACGCCGCCCTCGGCGCAGTAGGCCCGCACGATCGGCGCCGCCCGGCGCAGGTTGGCCCGCGGCATGCTCGGGAACAGGTGGTGCTCGACCTGGTAGTTGAGGCCACCCAGGGCCACGTCGACCCACCGCCCGCCGAGCACGTTGCGCGAGGTGAGCACCTGCTTGCGCAGGAAGTCGAGCTCGTCCTCGGCGGTCAGCACCGGCATGCCCTTGTGGTTGGGCGCGAACGACATTCCCATGTAGACACCCCACAGCGCCTGGTGTACGGCCATGAAGGCGAGCGCCTTGCCGACCGGCAGCACGGCGAACACCAGGCTCAGGTAGCCGGCGGTGTGCAGGAGCAGCAGCAGCGCCTCGGCCTTGCGGTGCCGCATGGGCACGCCGAACAGCGCCTTGATGCTCGAGACGTGCAGGTTGAGCCCTTCCAGCGTCAGCAGCGGGAAGAACAGCTTGGCCTGGTTGCGGGCCATCCAGCGGCCGAACCCCGTGCGCTTGGCCGCCTGCTTCTCGGTCCAGACCAGCACGCCCTCACCGACGTCGGGATCGTGGTCCTCGTGGTTGGGGTTCGCGTGGTGCCGGTTGTGCTTGTCGATCCACCAGCCGAAACTGAGGCCGGTGGCGAGGTTGCCGGCGGTCAGCCCGGCGATCTCACTGGCCCTGCGGCTCCGGAACATCTGCCGGTGCCCGGCGTCGTGCCCGAGAAACGCGACCTGCGTGGTGGCGACGGCGAGCAGAGCGGCGACGGCAAGCGTCCACCACGAGTTGCCGACGAGGACGAAGGCCGCCCAGGCACCGGCGAACAGCAGGCCGGTCAGGCCGATCGTCACCGCGTACCGGCCGGGTCTGCGCCGCATGAGGCCGGCCCCGGCGATCTCGCGGGAGAGCTGGGCGAAGTCACTTCCGCGTCGTTCCTGGGCGATCACAGTCATGCCGTTCAGCCTCCCGGCCAGCGGCTTTGCGCTGAAGCCAGCGGCCCCCCGAACCCCTGGTGGTGCCAGCCCTACCTAGGTCATCCGGGCGAGGGCGCCGCGGAGCTTGCGTAGGTCGCGTATTCGGCGCTCGTAGGTCATGGCGACCAGGATCAGGACCAGGCCACCACCGGCGAGGTACGCCCAGCGCGGCAGCAGGTCCCACACCGCGAGTTCGTGCACGGTGAGCACGACCAGCGTCACTCCGCCGGCGACGACGGGCGCCCGCCAGCGGCGCTGTGCGCCGACCAGGACGACCACCATCGCACCCACGCCGAGGATGAGCCGCCGCTCGAGCTGACCGCCGGCGACGAGCACGGAGGCGAGACTCGGCAACAGCGCGGCGGCCAGCCCGGGCCCGAGGGCGAGCCAGCTGCCGAGCCGTGGGTCGCGCCGCAGGGCCAGGTAGCCGGCGACGAGGGCCAGCGCGGCCGCCGGCAGCGTGTACGCCTCCCGGAGCGCGACGTCTGCCGCGACCAGCAGGAGCCACCAGGCGAGCAGCTCACTCGCCGCGGCACCGGATCCGAGCCGCCAGCGCCTGGTCTGGGCCGGGAGTACCGCGCGGATGCCGAGCACCGCGCCCCAGATCGTGGCGACCGCCGCGGCGGTCCGGGCGTCGTCCCAGGCGAGCAGCAGCGCGGGGAGGACGGCGATATGGCCGAGCGCATCGACGGCGGGTCCCTCGGGGCCGGGCCTGCGGCGGCGGAGCAGGTAGCCCAGGGCCAGCGCGAAGGCGCCCACCGCCAGCACCGGGAAGGCGGCCCGGCGTAGGGGGAGGTCCGCC
>NZ_JBFAIU010000085.1:0-24064 GCF_040654855.1 Asanoa sp. NPDC050611 | reverse complement strand
AGGCGCCGGCCGACGGTGGCTGGTGGCGTCCAGCGCTCCCGCCGCCGCGCCAGCTCCTCGTCGCCGACCAGCAGGTCGAGCCTGCGGTTCGGGATGTCCGTCCTGGAGGGTGGCCGCCTCGGCGGTGACCGCGGCGTGCTCGTCGTGGGCGCGCAGCAGCAGCCGCAGCGCCGCCGGGTCGCCGGCCGCGGCCAGCTCGCCGCGGACCTTCTCCTCGCGCTCCTCGGCCGCCGTCACCGCGTCGCCGGCCGCCGTGGCGGCGTCGCGGGCGGTGGCCACGGCCGCGGCCCAGGCGGCGACGCCGCGCGGTGCGCGTACGCGGTCGAGCAGCGCGATCTCGTCGTCCAGCGCCGCCAGCCCGGCCCCCGCCTCTGCCGCCACGCGCCGCGCGTCCTCGAGCGCCGGCATCCCGGCCGTGACCGCGGACGCCAGCGCCACCATCGCGTCGACCCGTGCCACCGCGGCGGCCAGGGCCTCGTCGGAGGTGTCGTCGAGACCGGCGAGGAGCTGGTCGACGGCCCGCAGGTCGGCGTCGGCCTGCTGCGCCCGCGCGGTCGCGCGCTTCTGGATGTCCTCGTAGACGTGCAGGCCGAGCAGGTTGACCAGGATCTGCTGCCGGGTCGCGGGCTTGGCGTGCAGGAAGTCGGCGAACTGGCCCTGCGGGAGGATCACACAGCTCGTGAACTGTTCGTACGGCAGCCCGACCGCCTGCAGCACCGCCTCGTCCATCTCGGCCGGGGTGCCGGC
The DNA here is from genome assembly GCF_040654855.1 of Asanoa sp. NPDC050611. Taxonomy (NCBI): domain Bacteria; kingdom Bacillati; phylum Actinomycetota; class Actinomycetes; order Micromonosporales; family Micromonosporaceae; genus Asanoa; species Asanoa sp. NPDC050611. Next base: position 23,317 of record NZ_JBFAIU010000085.1, on the reverse strand, counting down.
CAGCACGTCACCGAGGTCCTCGGGCGTCATGCCGGTGTCGAGTTTGGACACCTCGAAGTTGTCGGGCATCTGCTGCAGGCCGGCGCCGCCGGTCTTCACGTTGCCCCGGCCGTCGCGGCGCACCACCCGGGTGGCCACGTAGCGGGCGCCGGCGGACTCGAACACCAGCCGCACCCGCGCCTCGGTGGCCGACGGCGACAGCGCGTTCGCGATGCCCCGGCTGCTGCCCCACCGCGGCACCTGGCCGTAGAGCGCGAAGCAGATCGCGTCGAGCACGGTGGACTTGCCGGCCCCGGTGGGCCCGACCAGCGCGAAGAAGTCGGCGTCGGTGAAGTCGACGGTCGTCTCGTCCCGGAAGACGGTGAACCCCGCCATATCAAGCCGCAACGGCCTCATGCGGAGGCCTCCTCGTAGAGCTCGTCGAACAGATCCTGGACACCCTCGTCAGCCACACCGCGACTGGAGAGATAGGCGGCGAACAGCTCACGTGGTGAGCGTCCGGCGCGTTCCTCGGCCCGCGGCCCAGGGGCGGTGGCCACCATGTCCGGGTCGATCCGCACCTCCAGCGCCCGCGGCAGCAGCTCCTGGACCTCTTCGCGCAACCCGGCCCGGGGCAGCTCACGCACGTACACCCGCAGCCAGGCCTCCCCGGTCTGCAAGGTCGCGAGCTGCTCCAGGGAACCTCGCACGGTGCGCAACGAGACGGCCGCGGTCACCGGCACCTCGCGCACCTTCGCCGCCGTCTGTGCGGTCACCTCGACGATCGAGACGGCCGGCACGTTCTCGCCCTCGCCGAAGTCGATGGCCAGCGGGCTGCCGCTGTAGCGGACCGGGCACGGCCCGAGCACCGTCTGCGCCCGGTGCAGGTGGCCGAGCGCCACGTAGTGGGCGCTGGTCGGGAACACGTTGGCCGGCACGGCGTAGCCCAGCACCGTCTGCGCCTCGCGCTCGCCGCCGCCCTGGCTGGCACCCACCACGGTCACGTGCGCCGTGACCAGGTTGACCACGCCGGGCTCGGAGAACGACTCGGTGAGCTTGCCGATCAGCCGCGACAGGTGGTCGGCGTACGTCTGGGTCGCCTCGGCCGCGGTCAGGTCGTACATCTCGACCGCCCGGACCGCGTACCGCTGGGACAGGAACGGGAGGGCGACCAACCGCCACCGCTCGCCGCCTGCGGTGGTCCCGGAGATCACGTGCTCCGCGGGGTTCTCCCGCACGCTGCCGCGCAGCGTGATGCCGGCGGCGTCGGCCCAGGGCCGGAGCGCGTCGAGCGCCGCGCCGTTGTCGTGGTTGCCGCCGATCGCCACCACGTCGGCGCCGGTGCGCCGCAGGGCCGACAGCGCGCGGGTGACCAGCCTGGTCGACTCCGGCGAGGGCGCCGCCGTGTCGTAGAGGTCGCCGGCGACGATCACCAGGTCCGGCTGCTCGGCGCGGGCGATCTCGACCACCTGGGCGAGCACCGCGACGTGCTCCTCGGCCCGCGACTGTCCCTTGAGGACCTTGCCGACGTGCCAGTCCGAGGTGTGCAGAACGCGCACGACGAAACCTCCTCCGAACTAGAACGGGATGTCGTCGTCGGAGATCGCCCCCGACCGGGAGCCGACCACCGCGAACGGGTCGGCCGACTGGGTGACGGACCGCAGCGAGCCGGCCGGCGCCGCGCCCGCCTCGGAGTGCCGGGTCGCCCACGACGGGAACGGGAACTCCAGGCACAACGGCACCGGGATGTCGGGCTGGTTGACGAACATCGTGCCGGGCTTGGCCAGCAGCACCCGCTGCCGTTGCGCGGGCGGCAGGAAGCCGTATTCCGGGCGGGACGCCTCGGCCGGGTCGAGCCGGCCGACGACGCGGACGGCCGAGTTGGTGACGATCCGGCGCTCGACCTCGCTGGCGGTCTGCTGCGCGCCGACCAGGATCACGCCGAGCGAGCGGCCCCGTTCGGCGATGTCGAGCAGCACCTCCTTGATCGGCGACGAGCCCTCGCGCGGCGCGTATTTGTTCAACTCGTCGAGGACCACGAAGAGCAGCGGCTTGGCGGTGCCCTTCTTCTCCTTGCGCTCGAACTCCTTCTTGAGCGTCACGCCGACCACGAACCGCTGGGCGCGGTCGGGCAGGTTGTGCAGGTCGACGACGGTGACCTGGGCGCTCTCGTCGGTGTTGATCTGGTGCGGCCGGCGGGTGGCGAGGTCGCCGCGGATGAGCCGGCCGAGGTCGCGCTTGCTGGCGATCAGGCGCCGGGCGAACGCGTTGATCGTGCCGAGCCCGACCGCGCTGCCCGTCCACGTGTAGCGGGTCTCGTCGTCGGAGAGCTGCGCGACCACGAAGTCGACGAGGTCGGCGTAGGAGCCGAGCCGCGTGCCGTCGATCGCGATGCCGCCGTCGGCCGGCACCGCGTGCCGGGCCAGGTGGGCGGTGACCGCGTGGACGACCATCGTGTACTGCTGGCGCTCGTCGTCGGCGTCCGCGAACACGTAGGGCAGCAGCCGGTCGGCGCAGAACTCCTCGAGCGTCCAGTAGAAGCTGTCGACACCCGCGAGCCGGCTGCTCACGTCGGGCGTGCCGGACGCGTCGCCCAGCCGCGGCGGCGCGTAAACCCGCACGTCGGCGAACGGCTTCGCGGGCAGCCCAAGGGCCGCGTACGCCGCGGTGGTGCGGTCGTCGAGCTTGACGTTGGGGTGGTCGAGGAAGAGCAGGTCCTCACCCTTGACGTTGAAGATCAGCGCCTTGGCGTTGACCCCGTCGCCGCCCAGCGCGCCCGAGTTGAACACCGAGTAGAGCAGGAACGTGGCGAAGCTCGTCTTGGTGGCGACGCCGGAGATGCCGGAGATCGACACGTGCGCGCCGCGGGTGCCGTCGAGGAAGTCGGCGTTGAGGTAGACCGGCACGCCGTCACGACCCGTGCCCATCGGGATCTGGCGTTCCATCCGGTCGAAGTGCAGCGCCGCGGCCCGCAGGTCGCCGGTGGCCCGGTGCACCAGCGCGCCCGGCGCGGGCGGCACGTAGAGCTCCGGGTCGACCCGGGTGACGGTGATCTCGGCCGCCTCCTGCACCTGGGCGGGCAGCGTGCCGTCGGCGATCGAGAAGACGTCGGAGTCGAAGACGGCGCCCTCGTGCCGGGCCCGGACCTGGGTCACCACGCCGGCGATGCGCACCGGCGGCCGCCCGTCGGGCAGCTCCCGGGTGGTCACCACCACGTCGTCGAGCTGCAGGTAGCTGCCCGGCGCGACGGCCGTCCAGAACTGCAGCGGAGTGGCGTCGGAGGTGCCGAGCACCCGGCCGACCGCACTCTGCTCACCCATCGCTCCCACCGCTGCCACGACTCGCATCTTGCAACATCAGTACGACCAGCTCCCAGCCGACGCGCGGGGCGGTGCCGGATGAGATGAAAGAGAGTTTCATCCTTTGGGGGCCGTTATGTGAGGCGGCGCACCAGCGTCGACGCCCGCGCCACATCGAACGCCGCCGGGTCGAAGCCACCGCCGACCCAGCCCCTGAGCTGCACGTGCTGGGGATGCACCGGGTCGGAGAGGGCACCCAGCAGCTCGGCGTAGCCGAACGCCCCACCCACGTCCTCCGGCGGGCAGGCCCGCTCGCCGGCGACGCAGCGCGGGTAGCGCTCGTCCGGCTCGGCCACGAACACGTCCTCGACCAGCAGGTCGTGCTCCCACCAGTCGCCGAAGTCGTAGGTGTAGAGCAGCCGGGTCCCCTTGTGCGCGACGGCGTCGAGGCGCACGTCCAGCTCGTCGCGGACGGCCAGCTCGCCGTCGGGGTCGGGCTCGCCGTACTGCACGCCGTCGACCTCGAAGGAGTGCAGGTGGTAGTCCTGCCAGCCCATCGCGTGCTGGACCACCCGGTGCACCCGGTCGAGCGTGTAACCGCCCGGCACCTCCACCCGGCGCCAGACCTCGGGCAGCACGTCGGCCAGCGTCACCTTGACCTGGAAGATCTGCCGGGGCATGAGCTGGTACCTCGATAGGGTGGCCGGATGAGCTGCGACTGTCAGCACCGTACCCCCGGAGCGGCCTCCCGAAGCAACGGTGCGCGCCTGTGAGCACGGCACCGACCATCCGTGCCCTGTGGAGCGTCGACGCAACTGCGGCGCCGGGCGAGGAACTGGACGACGAGCAGCTCACGCAGTGGTACGCCCGGGCCGAACGGCCGACTGTCCGGGTCAATTTCGTGACCAGCGTCGACGGCGCGGTCGAGGTCGAGGGCTACTCGGCCGGCCTGTCCGGCCCGGCGGACAAGCGCGTGTTCGGCATCCTCCGCAAGGTCTGCGACGGCCTGCTGGTCGGTGCCGGCACGCTGCGCCACGAGGGCTACGGGGCGGTGACGCTCGACGAGTCGCGCCGGGCCTGGCGGCGGGCGCACGGCCTGCCGGACGCGCCGACGCTGGCCATCGTCAGCGCCAGCCTCGCCGTCGACCCGGCGTCGCCGGTCTTCACCCAGGCGCCGGCCCGGCCGGTGGTGCTGACCACGACCGCCGCGACGGCGCCGCCGGGCCTCGCCGATGTGGCCGACGTGGTACGCATCGGCGAGCGCGAACTCGACATCACCGCGGCCCTGGCCGCGCTGCGCGAGCGGGGGTTGGACCAGATCCTCTGCGAGGGCGGCCCGCACCTGTTCGGCACCCTGACCGCCGCGGACCTGGTCGACGAGCTGTGCCTGACCGTCTCGCCGCTGCTGACCGGCCCGGCGGCGGGACGGATCACCGCGGGCCCGCACCGGGAGGGCGGCCCGGCACCGATGCGGCTGCACCACACGCTGCTCGGCGCCGACGACCTGCTGATGCTCCGCTACACCCGCCGCTGACGGCGCCGGACGATCCAGAGCGCCAGGAGCAGGAAGGGCGCCGTGGCCAGCAGGTAGGCCCAGGCCGGTGCGGCCCAGATCGACGGGCTGGGTGCCGGCCCACCGTAAGCGCCGGCCCTGACCAGGTCGCCCGCGACCGCGAGGCCGGAAACGCCGGCGGGGGTCTCGACGAGCGTCCTGAACGGTCCCTGCGGGCCTAGCGCGACCAGCGTCGTGCGCGCCTCGCCGGCCGGGTCCGGACGGTAGGTGAACACCAGATCGCGGCCGTCCTGCCAGCCGATCGACCGGACCGGCTCGCCGGACGGCATCAGCATCGCCTCGCCCAGCAGCAGGCCGGACGCCGCGTCCGCCTGCTCGACCCGCCAGCTCCGGGCCAGGTAGCCGGCCTGGTCGCAGGTGCTCGTGCAGCCGGTGAACGAGAACACGACGAGCCGGCGGCCGTCGGGTGTCCAGGCGGCCGGGCCCGACAGCCCCTGCGTCAGCGGCACGTCCAACGACCAGAGCGGTGCGCCGGTGCGGGCGTCCATGACGGACCAGCGCCGCCCGGTGTCGCCGCGACCGACCGGACCCTCGACGGCGATCCGGGTGCCGTCCGGCGACCACGCCGCGGTGCTGTACGAGTTCAGCCGCCCGACCGCGACGAACCGGCGCTCACCCGTACGCAGGTCGATCGCGACCAGGTCGTCCGGCTTGTCGGGGTCGTTGTCGGGTATCGCGTCGTCGCCGTAGCTGATCACGCCGTCGTCGTTGGCGACACCGACCAGCAGCTCCCGGCCGTCGGGTGAGAGGGCGAGCGGCTGGCCCGCGCCCGGCAGCTGCCGTTCGTCGCCGGTGGTCAGGTCGAGCATCCGCAGCCCGGGTCGCACGTAGTAGCGCCCGTCCGCCGTGAGCAGCCCCTCTCCCTCGCCGATGTCCTGGTAGATCAGCCGGTAGCTGCCGGATACGCCCACGGCCACCCCGGTGCTCTCGAAGTAGCGCGTCCGGTCGGTGAAATAGACCAGCGCCGCCGGTCCGCCCGCGCCGGCCGGCCACTGCCCGACCGCCGCCTGCCAGAAGTGCGGCAGCTCCACCCGGGACGGCACCCCACCACGCCCGTCGGCCGGCACCAGCGCCGCCCGGCGGTGTGCCGCGAGCCCCGGCAGTGCCACGACCAGCATCAGCACGACGACCGCGGCGACGGCGTAGCCGACGCGCCGCCGTTGCCGGAGCCGCCGACCGGCCGTCCACAGGTCGGCGGGAAGCCGCGCCGGCGGCATCTCGTCGGCGAGGTCATCGAGCAGCCGCTCGCTCATCGCGCCCCCCGGAGGTCTTCGAGCTCGGGCGCGGTGGCCCGCAGCCGGGCCAGCGCGTCGCGGGTGTTGCTCTTCACCGTGCCGACCGAGCAGCCGAGCACCTCGGCGGTCTGCACCTCGGTCAGATCCTCGAAGTAACGCAGCACCAGCACGGCCCGCTGCCGCGGGGTCAGCCGGCGCAGCGCCTGCCGCACCGTCAGCTCGGTGTCTTTGTCGGACACCGCCTTGTCGGACACCCGGTCGGTCACCGCGGTGTCCGGCGGCTCGGCATGCGGCCGGTCCACCAGCCGGCGCCGCCGCCACCAGGAGACGTGCTGGTGGTAGAGCACCCGGCGGACGTACGGATCCGGATCGCCAGCGGCGGAGATCTTCTCCCACCGGCTGGCGACCTGGATCAGCGCCTGCTGCACCAGATCTTCCGCGAGATGCCGGTCCCCCGTCAGCAGGTAGGCGGCGCGGGACAGGCCCGCCAGCCGCGCCGCGACGTAGTCGCGGAACGAGTCCTCAGCCGCCATATCTGGATACACGCTCCCCGCGCCCCGCTCGGAGGGGTAGGTGAGCAGATTAGGTTGGACGGCATGGGTCGACAGCGCGGACAGCAGCGGCGGGTGGTCGCCCAGATCGGGTCGGGGGTCGCGGAGCTGCTGCCCGACCACGACCGGCCGAACGCCTGGACGCTGCTGGTCGACGGCGCGCCGCAGTCGCACGTGGACCTCGACGACCCGACCTACCTCGAGTTCGAGTACGTCCGCCGGATCGCCGCCTCCCTCGACCTGACCGCGCCGCCCCGGATGCCGCTGCGCGTGCTGCACCTCGGCGGCGGCGGGCTCACGCTGGCCCGCTACATCGCCGCCAGCCGGCCGGGCAGCCGGCAGCGGGTCGTGGAGGCCGACGCCAAGCTCGTCGACTTCGTCCGCGAGTGGCTGCCGTGGCGGCCCGACCCCAAGCTGAAGGTCCGGATCGGCGACGCGCGCACCGAGCTGCGCAAGGCGCACGAGGACGAGTTCGACGTGGTGATCGTCGACGTGTTCTCCGGCGCGCGTACGCCGGCCAGCGTGCGCTCGGTCGAGTTCGTCCACGAGGCCGCCCGGGTGCTGCACCCGGACGGGCGCTACCTGGTCAACATGACCGACGGGCCCCCGTTCGGGCTGGCCAAGGCCCAGGTCGCCACCGTCGCGGAGGTGTTCGCCGAGGTCGCGCTCGTGGCCGACGCGTCCGTGCTGCGCGGCCGGCGGTTCGGCAACCTCGTGCTGACCGCCGCCAACACCCCGCTGCCAACCGCGGAGATCGGCCGCCGGGTGGCCGGCGACTGGTTCCCCGGCCGGCTGCTGACCGGCGACGACCTGAGCCGGTTCGCCGGCGGTGAGACGGTCGTCACCGACGCCGACGCCACGCCGTCCGCTCCCCCGCCGGTCGGCATGTTCGGCCCCCGGCCCGAGGTCGCGGAATGACACACCTGTGCGAGAGTTGACGCCGTGCAGCGGGTGATGCGTGTCCCGGAGGGCTACCACCTCGGCGGCTCGGTCGGCCCGATCCCGATGAGCCGCTGGGACCCGTGCGCCCGGTTCACCGGCGACACGTTCTGGTGGGCCACGCACACCCCGGAGGGTCCGGCCACGCTGGCGCTCCGCAGCCAGGGCCAGGAGCTGACCGCCACCGGGTACGGCGAGGGCCGGGGCTGGGTCGTCGACCAGGCCGACGCGGTCGCCGGGCTGCGCGACGACCTCACCGGTTTCGCCGAGCTGGCCACCGCCCACCCCGTGGTGCGCGAGGTGGCCCGGGTGCACCGCGGCCGGCGGATCCCGACGACCGGGATCGTCTTCCCCCGGCTCATGCGGGCGATCTTCGAGCAGAAGGTCACCGGCAAGGAGGCCTACAAGGGCTACGCGGGGACCGTGCGGAAGTTCGGCACCCCCGCGCCCGGCCCGCTCGACGGGCTCACGCTGCCGCCGCTGCCGGAGGTGATCGCGGCCCAGCCCTACTGGGTGTTCCACCCGTTCGGCGTCGAGCAGAAGCGGGCCGACACGCTGCGCCGGGCCGCCGTCGCGGCCGCCGCGATCGAGCGCTGCGCGACCGCCGCCGAGGCGACCACCCGGATGCGCTCGATCACCGGCATCGGCGTCTGGACCGCCGCCGAGGTCGTCCGGATCGCGTACGGCGACGCGGACGCCGTCAGCGTCGGCGACTTCCACATCCCGAACATGGTGGCCTGGAACCTCGCCGGCGAGGCGCGCGGCACCGACGCCCGGATGCTCGAGTTGCTCGAGCCGTTCCGCGGCCACCGCGGCCGGGTCTGCATGCTGCTGGAGGCCAGCGGCCTGATGGCACCGAAGTTCGGCCCGCGGATGCCGATCCGCTCGTTCGCGAGGTTCTAGCGCACCAGCCGGCGCAGCGCGCGGGCGCACCAGGCCGCGTAGGTCCGCTGGAACAGCGGCCCGACCGGGCCGGCGGCGCGCATGAGCCGCCCGGCCGGCACGCTGAACGCCGTCACCTCGAACCAGGTCGTCCCGTCGGCGCCCTGGCTGACCACGAACGCCTCCTCGCCGCGGGCGGGATGGCCCGGCAGCGTGCCGTAGCCCCAACCGGCCCGCCCCGGCTCGTCGACCACCCAGACCACCCGGCACGGCGCCGGCAGCGGCCCGATGTGCATGGTCACGTCCACGCCGGCGGCCGCCCGCGGCGCCGCCGTGTCCACCCTGATCCGCGCCGCGCGGTGCATCCGCCAGGTCAGCACCGCCTCCGCCGCGGCCGCGAAGACGTCGTGCCCCACGGCCGTGCGGTAGCGCAGGTGCCGGTAGCCCGGCGGCAGCTGCCCGGTCTCGGTCGCGCCGACCTCGGCGTAGGTCAGGGAACCCATCTCGTCTCCGTCCGTCGCCAGGCGAGCAGCGCGCACAACGCGAAGCCGACCGCGTTGAGCAGCCCGTGCGTCGCCACCATCCACGAGATCGACAGGTGCGGCACCGGGAAGACGTGCCCGGCCGCCCAGTCGAGCGCCAGCAGCATCGTGACCACCAGCATGCCGGACGAGATCACGAACAGCACGCGAGCCCAGCCCGGCGCGCGGACCCGGGCCACGGTCAGCCCGCCGACGAGCCACATGCCGACGGTCAGCACCGCGGCGCCGGCCAGCTCGACGGGATCGCCGATGAAGTAGCCGACCAGCACGGTCCCGGTGCCGGCCGGCACGCACCAGGCGGCCGCGCGGCCGAGCGCCGAGTCGCCGGTGGCCCGGCAGACCAGGGCGGCGACCACGGCCGCGACCAGGCCCGCGTAGTGCAGGTGCGGCACCGTCAGCGCGAGCGTCTCCAGCGGGAAGCCGAGCAGCCGGTGCCCGGCCCGCTCGGCGACCAGCGCGGCCGCGGCGACCACGGGCGCCGCGAACCCGGTCGCCACCGCGACGTCGGCGGCCGCGAACCGGCGCAGCCGGCGGACGGCGACCACCGCCAGCGCCACGGACAGGACGAGATAGGGCGCGGCGAGCACGGCGGCGCCGGCTCCGCGCGGCAGCCACAGCGCCACGGCCGCCGGCAGGGCGACCCAGGGCCACACCCGCCGCACCGCCGCCGGCGCACCGACCAGGCCGAGCGCCAACGGCACGAGCAGCAGCATGGCAAGTGCGTCGACGAGGTTCAGGAGCGCGGTCACGAGATCATTTGAACACGTTCAAGTCCCACGTGTCGAGACGCGTCGAGCGCGCCGCCTGTGCTCCGCACCACGGGCCGGTGTGCTGACCCGCATGGAGATCCGACGGGCCGCGCCCGACGACGCCGGCGAGGTGCTCACCCTGCAGCGCGCGGCGTTCCTCACCGAGGCGCAGCGGTACGACGACCCCCACCTGCCGATGCTCACCGAGACCCTCGCCGAGATCGCGGCCGTGATCGCCGGTCCCACCACCGTGCTGGTCGGGCGGACGCCGCGCGGGCGGCTGGTCGCCGTCGGCCGTGGCCGGCTCGACGAGGACGGCACCTGCCACATCGGCCGGCTCGGGGTCGCGCCCGACCTGCGCGGGCAGGGACTCGGCTGGCGGATGCTGCGGGCGGTCGAGGCCGAGCACCCCTCGGCGCGCCGGTACGAGCTGTTCACCGGCGCGGCCAGCCACGACAACATCCGGCTCTACGAGCGCAACGGCTACACCGTCTTCGACCGGCGGCCGCTCGGCCGCGGGCCAGGGCTGGTCCACCTGGCGAAACCCGCGGTGCGCTAGCGTCGGATCATGCCGGAGCCGGTCGATCCCCGCGCGCGGCGCCTGTTCGACACCGGGCACACCTCGCCCGGCGACCTGGCCGCCAGCCCGTTCCGTGCCGACCGCGACCGGATCGTCACCTCGCCCTTCTTCGCCCGGCTGGGCGGGGTCACCCAGGTGATCAGCCCCGGCGGCAGCGGCCTGCTCGTGCACAACCGGCTCACCCACAGCCTCAAGGTCGCCCAGGTGGCCCGGGCGATCGCCGAACGGCTCACCGCCGACCCCGACAACCTCGTGCTGCTCGACAAGCTCGGCGGCTGCGACCCCGACGTGGTCGAGGCGGCCGCGCTCGCGCACGACCTCGGCCACCCGCCGTTCGGTCACCTCGGCGAGGCCGTGCTGGACCGGCTGGCCCGCGAGCGGCTCGGGCTGCCCGACGGGTTCGAGGGCAACGCGCAGTCGTACCGCATCGTCACCAGCACCGAGATCCGCGGCGCCGCCACCATCGGGCTCAACCTGACCGCCGCGGTCCGCGCGGCGATCGTCAAGTACCCGTGGACCCGGCTGGGCTACCCGGACCCGCACCCGCGCCGGATGAGCCCGGCGCCGCGCGGCGCGTCCGCACCGAGCTGGGACCCGTCCAGCGGTTCGGCCAAGTTCGGCGCCTACACCACCGAGGTCGAGGACCTGCGCCAGGCCCGGGCCCCGTTCGTGGGCCGGATCCCGGCCTGGCAGCAGACCGTCGAGGCGTCCATCATGGACACCGCGGACGACATCGCGTACGCGATCCACGACGTCGAGGACTTCCACCGCGTCGGCGTGCTGCAGCAGGGCACCGTCGCGGCCGAGCTGCTCGGCTGGCAGCGCGAGGCCAAGCGGCTCGGCGGCCTGTCCGACGCGGCGCTCGACGCCGGCAGCCGCCAGGCCGGCGCGGCGATCGAGAAGCTGCGCCGCCGCCTGCACCGCCGGGACCGCTGGATCTCCGACGACGAGGCGTTCGCGGACGCGGTCGAGCAGGTCCGGCACGACCTGGTCGACGGGCTGCTGGCCGACCAGTTCGACGGCTCGGTGGCCGCGGAGCAGTACGTGGCCCGGTTCTCCGGCCGGTGGACCCGGCGGCTGGTCGACGCGATCCGGCTGACCGACAACCCGTCGATCCGCTCCGGCTACGTGTTGCTGGACCGGCCGCAGTGGCACGAGGTCCAGGTGCTCAAGCTGATCCACCACCGGTTCGTGCTGGACCGCCCCGACCTGGCACTGCACCAGCGCGGCCAGGCCCGACTGCTGGGCACCCTGGTCGAGGCGCTGCTGGCCTGGATCGTCGACCCGGCCGAGGAGGCCCGGTTGCCGCAACGCCTGCACGACCTGGTCGAGCTGGCCGAGGCGGAGCTGCCGGCCGCCACCCCGGACCGGGCGGCCCGCGCCCGCGGCCGGGCGATCGTCGACTTCGTCGCCGCGCTCACCGACCAGCAGGCAGTCGCCCTGCTCGATGCCCTCTCGGGCCGGTCGGGCCAACTCTGGACCGACGCGTTCGTGCTGTAGGCCGCTAGAGTGCCCGAATGGATCTGACCGACACCAACACGAACGTCACGATCCTGTGCGGGGTCGCCATGGTGGTCGGCGTTTTCGGCGTCCTGATCCCGTTCCTGCCCGGCCTGCTGCTCTGCTGGGCGTCCGCGGTGGCGTGGGCGTTCCTGGCCGGCGAGGGCGCCACCCGGTGGGGCCTGCTCGCACTGGTCACGTTGATCGCCGGCGTCGGCATCGTGGTCAAGTACGCCTGGCCCGGCCGCAACCTCAAGCGCAGCGGCGTACCCAACCGGACCCTGCTCCTCGGCGGTGTCCTGGCGATCGTCGGCTTCTTCCTGATTCCGGTGGTCGGCCTGGTGATCGGCTTCGTGGCCGGCATCTGGCTCGCCGAGATCGCCCGGCTCGGCGACAGCAAGCTCGCGTGGCCCTCGACCAAGCACGCGATCAAGGCGGCCGGCCTCGCGATGCTGGTCGAGCTGGCTTCGGCCCTGTTCATCGCGATCACCTGGACGGCGGCGGTCCTGGTGAGCTGATCGCGGCTCCGGGACCCGCTTCGATACGCGAATCTGGAAGACTCTGTGAGATGGACCTGCCGATCAACCCGCCGGTCGAGCCGATGCTCGCCAAGAGCGTGCCGCAGATCCCCGAGGCCGAGGGCATGAGCTACGAGCCCAAGTGGGACGGCTTCCGGTGCATCGTGTTCCGCGACGGCGACGAGGTCGAGCTGGCCAGCCGCGGCGGCAAGACGCTCACCCGCTACTTCCCCGAGGTGGTCGAGCAGGCCAAGGCGCAGCTCCCGGAGCGGTGCGCGATCGACGGCGAGATCGTGGTGATCCACCGCGCGGAGGGGCAGCAGCCCAAGCTCGAGTGGGACTGGCTGACCCAGCGCATCCACCCGGCCGCGTCCCGGGTCAAGCTGCTGGCGACCGAGTCGCCGGCCGACTTCGTGGCCTTCGACCTGCTCGCGCTCGGCGACGAGGCGCTGGTCGACCAGCCCTACGCGACCCGCCGGGCCAGGCTGGAGAAGGCGCTGGCCGGCGTGCGGCCGCCGGTGCACATCACGCCCACCACGCACGACATCGAGACCGCACGGCGCTGGTTCGAGATCTTCGAGGGCGCCGGGCTCGACGGGTTGATCGCCAAACCGGCCGACATCGCGTACGAGCCGAACAAGCGGCTGATGTTCAAGATCAAGCACGCGCGGACGGCCGACGCGGTGGTCGCCGGCTTCCGCTGGCACAAGTCCGGCCCCGTGGTCGGCTCGCTGCTGCTCGGCCTCTTCGACGAGCACGGCGTGCTGCACCACGTCGGCGTCTCGTCGTCGTTCAGCATGGCCCGCCGCGCCGAGCTGCTCGAGGAGCTGGCCGACTACCGCGAGCCCGCCGAGCACCCGTGGATCGACGCCGACAGCGACGCGCAGCAGGTCGGCCCGACCAGCGCGACCGGCCAGCGCCGCCCCGGCGGGGTCAGCCGCTGGACCGGCGGCAAGAACCTCGCCTGGGAGCCGCTGCGCCCCGACCTCGTGGTCGAGGTCGGCTACGACGCGATGGAGGGCGACCGCTTCCGGCACACCGCCCAGTTCGTCCGCTGGCGGCCCGACCGCGACCCGCGCTCGTGCGGCTACGACCAGTTGGAGCGCCCTGTCCGGTTCGACGTCGACCAGGTCTTGGGCGGCGACCCCGCCGCCGGCACGGGAGTCGCGTAGTGCGCTTACGTTTCCGCCTCATCGCCCTCGGCCTGCTGGCCGGCCTGCTCGTGCTGGCCGGCTGCACGGTGCCGGTGGTCGCGCCGAACTCCGGCAACAACGTCCCACCCGCCGGCCGGCCCGCGCCGGCCGCCTCCGGCCAGGCCGACTGGCGGCCCTGCCCCGACGTGCCCGGCAAGCTGGTCGGCCGCGGCGCGAGCGGGATGAGCTACGACTGCGCGACCATCAAGGTGCCGCAGGACTGGGCCGACAAGGGCAACGGCGACACCTTCGACATCGCGCTGATCCGGGTGCGGTCCGACAAGCAGCACGACCGGATCGGCTCGCTGCTGGTCAACCCGGGTGGCCCGGGCGCCTCCGGCGTCGACCTGGCCGTCTACCTCTCCTTCGGCTCGGCCTTCCAGGGCATCCCGGAGGAGGTGACCGACCGCTTCGACATCGTCGGCTTCGACCCGCGCGGCGTCGACCGGTCCAGCCCGGTCGAGTGCATCAGCGACGAACAGCTCGACGAGAGCTTCGGCTACGTGCCCGACCCGGTGACCCAGCCGGAGTTCGACGGCCTGGTCGACCTCAACAAGAGCATCGGCCAGGAGTGCGGCGCCAAGTACGGCGACAAGCTCAAGCTGTTCTCGACCGTGCAGACGGCCCGCGACATGGACGCGATCCGCTCGGCCGTGGGCGACGACAAGATGACCTACCTCGGCTACTCCTACGGCACGCTGCTCGGCGCCACCTACGCCCAGCTCTACCCGCAGAACGTCCGGGCGCTGGTGCTCGACGGCGCGGTCGACCCGCGGCAGAACTTCGTCGCCGGCTCCGAGAGCCAGGCGAAGGGCTTCGCGCTGGCGTTCGACAACTTCTCGAAGTGGTGCACGGCGACACCCGACAAGTGCCCGATCGCCCCCGACGCGAAGGCGGCGGTCAACACGGCGATCGAGAAGGCCGAGGTCTCCCCGGTCACCGGCAAGGGTGGGCGCAAGGCGACCTCCGGCTGGGTGTTCTACGCGGTGATCTCGTCGCTCTACACCCAGTCGGGCTGGCAGGCGCTGGCCGGCGCGATCAAGTCGCTCGAGGGCGGCAACCCGGACCAGGTCTTCCAGCTCGCCGATTCCTACGCCGAGCGCGACCCGAACGGCACCTACTCCAACCTGTTCGACGCCAACATCGCCGTCAACTGCGCCGACCAGAAAACCGTGCCCAACGCCGACCAGGTCCGCACCTACCAGGGCCAGTGGCGCTCGTCGATCCCGCTGTTCGGCGCGCCGCTCGCGGTGGGCATGCTGCCGTGCTCGGAGTGGCCCGGCGGGCACGACCCCTACCCGACGGGTCCGGCCACCGGGTCCGCGCCGATCCTGGTGGTCGGCACGACCGGCGACCCGGCGACCCCGTACGCCCAGGCGCCGGCCCTGGCCGACATGCTCGGCGTCGGGCGGCTGCTGACCTGGGAGGGCGAGGGGCACACGGCCTACCCGCAGACCGGGTGCATCACCGCGGCGGTCGACGCGTACATCCTCAATCAGACGCTTCCGCCAGAGGGGAAGCGCTGCCCGGCGCAGTAGCCTCCTTCGCGGCCATCTCCTCCAGCAGCCGGCGTACGACCCGCAGGTTGTTCTTGAGCTCCTCCTGCTCCTCGTGCCGGAACGCGTCGGTGTCGACGATCAGCTTGCTGGCGAAGTGCGCGGTGATCAGCGGGATCACCAGCAGCACCATCGTGGAGATGAGCACCACCGCGATGGCGCGCGCCTGCCAGGTGTCCGGCGAGATGTCGCCGTACCCGACCGTCGACGCGGTGACCACGGCCCACCAGAGCGAGTCACCGACCCCGACCTTCTCGAAGATGCTGTAGAGCGACGCCGCGATGACGATCATCAAGGCGTACGACAGCATCAGCGTCCGCGGCGAGTTGGCGAAGTAGACCAACCCGCGGTAGATCGCCTTGAACGGCAGCAGCAAGGCCTTCATGGCGCATCATCATGCACCCGCGTGTCGATGTGCGAGGCTGCTCGGCGTGACCGACGTGATCTTCAGGTCCGCTTTGCGGGCCGATGTACCGGCGATTGTCGGGCTTCTGGCAGATGACCCGCTCGGCTCCGGCCGCGAGACGGTGTCCGAGGAGGTGGACGCCGCCTACTGGCGGGCCTTCGAGGCGCTGGACGCCGACCCCCGGATCTCCGTGGTCGTGGCCGAACTCGACGGCGAGATCGTCGGCACGATGCACCTCATCGTCTTCCCGACGCTCAGCCGCCGCGGCGCGTGGCGCATGGAGATCGAGGCGGTGCGGGTGGCGGCCGGCCACCGCGGCGCGGGCCTGGGCCGCCGGATGATCTCCTGGGCGATCGACCAGGCCCGGGCCGCTGATTGCGCGCTGGTCCAGCTCACGACCGACAAGCGCCGCCCCGAGGCGAAGCGGTTCTACGAGTCGCTCGGCTTCGCGGCGACCCACGAGGGCATGAAGCTGGCGCTCTAGCCCTCGGTCGTCCAGTTGGCCGGGTTCTTCTTGCTCGGCTGCACCCGGGGCGGCTCGCCCGGCATCTTCGGGTGGTCGGGCGGGTAAGGCATGTCGCCGCCGCGGCCCTCGCGCTCGTCGGCCGCCGACCACTCCAGCAGCGGGGTGATGTCGAACGCCGTGTCGTTGATGCCGGCGTGCGGGTCCCCGATCTGGGCGAACCGTTTCGGCAGCGTACGCAGGTCGAAGTCGTCGGGCTCCACGTCGGGCAGCTCGGCCCAGGTCACCGGCGTCGACGCGGTGGCCCGGGCGTTGGCCCGCAGCGAGTAGGCGCAGGCGATCGTCCGGTCGCGGGCCATCTGGTTGAAGTCGACGAACACGCGCTCGCCCCGCTCCTCCTTCCACCAGCTCGTGGTGACCAGGTCGGGCCGGCGCCGCTCCAGCGCCCGGGCGAGCGCGATCGTGGCCCGGCGCACCTCGACGAACGTCCACCGCGGCTGGATCCGCAGGTAGACGTGCACGCCGCGACCACCGGAGGTCTTGGGCCAGCCGGTCGCGCCGATCTCCTCGAGAACCGCCCGCAGCTCGCCGGCGGCCTCGGCGGCGTCGCCGAAGTCGGTGCCGGGCTGCGGGTCGAGGTCGATCCGCAGCTCGTCGGGATGGTCGGGGTCGGCGTCCCGCACGGGCCAGGCGTGGAAGACCACGGAGTTCATCTGGGCCGCCCAGGCGACGTGGGCGAGGTCGATCGGGCACAGCTCGGTCGCCGTGCGCCCACTCGGGAACGTGATCTCGGCGCCGTTGAGCCAGTCGGGCGTGCCGCGGGCGGGCAGCCGCTTCTGGTAGAACGCCTCACCGTCGATCCCGTCGGGAAAGCGCTGCAGTGTGGTCGGCCGGTGATCGAGCGCGCGCATGATGCCGTCACCGACGGCCAGGTAGTAGTCGAACACGTCCTGCTTGGTGTAGCCGGCCCGCGGAAACATCACGCGATCCGGGCTGCTGAGCCGCACGGCGTGCCCGGCGACCTCGACCTCGACAGCGGCGGCCTTCTTCGACGGCATGCCGTCGACACTATGCCCCCGACCACCTCCCCGACGGCCCCCTATCGGGGAAGCTTTGCTCTGCATCCATATACGCACCGCAGGTCAGCGGGGGTGGTGCGTATCTGGATGCAGAGCAAAGCCTCAGGACGGGCCGGGGTGATGCGTATCTGGATGCAGAGCAAAGCCTCAGGACGGGCGGGGGCGGCGGCGGTGGCGGCCGACGTAGCGGCCGCGGACGCCGGCGAGTTGCATCGCGGCGCCGCCGGCGGTGAGCAGGCCGCCGAAGCCCGCGATCGAGCCGACCGGCAGGCCGGTCCGAGGCAGTTCGGGCTCGGCGACCGGCGGCGCGACCGGCGGTTCCTCGACCGGCCGGGGCAGCGGCACCGGCGGCGGCTCCTCCTGGTCCGTGGGCGGCGGCGGTTCCTCGTCCGCCGGCGGCTCCTCGTCGTCGTCGCCGCAGGAGGCCGCGGCGTTGCCCAGCACGGCGATGCTGTTACCGCAAAGGTTCACGTCGACCTGCACCGGCACGACCACCTGGTTGCCGTTGAGGATGCCGGCGTTGTGGCCCGTGGCGATGTGCGAGACGCCGCTGCCGAACTTCGCCGCCGCCGGCAGGTCCGACGGGCCCTTCGACGCGCCCTCGTCGTCGCCCCCGTCCGCGTCGTCGTCCGCGGGTGCCTCGCCCACCGCGGCCAGGGCCCGGTCGGTGGCGTCGCGCACCTCGTCCGTGACGAGTTGCGCCCGGTCCGTGGCAGCGGCCGCCGCCGTCGCGCCCGGGTCGCCGGTCTCGCCGAGGCCCGCGCCGTCGCCGAGCGGGGCGGCGGCGGCCGCCTGGCCGGAGAGGGCGAGTGCGCCGGCCACAACCGCGAGGCCGGCGGCCGGCAGGGCAGCGTTGGCCAGCCGTCGTTTGATGGTCATCGTCGTCCTGTTCCTGTCGTCCGGGAGATTCGTACCGAAAGGAGCATTTGTGGGAGCTTAGAGCGTAATGTCCGAAAACGCCGAAGCGGTCGGACGCAGATCACCCAGCCAGGGTCAGCCGTACCGGTGGGTCTCCCAGTGCAACCGGATACGGAACTGCTTCCGCTCGAAGTCGGGGTCGCGCCCCAGCCCGTGTCCGTCGTAGGGCGCGCGGAGCCGGACGATCGAGCCGTCGACCAGCGGCAGCGCGACCACCGTCCGCCGGCCGCGGCGTTCCATCCGCACCTCGACCACGCGGTGCCACGGCGCCGAGGCGCCGAGCGCCCCCGGCACCGCCCAGGCGCCGACGGCGTCCAGGTCCGCGCCGACGCGGCGGCCGACCAGCATCCCGAGCAGGCCGCCCACGGGCACCGGCAGGGCCAGCGCCCACCAGCTCTGCGGGGGGACCGACCGCTGCGGCTCGACACCGAAGAGCCAGTGCGCGAGCACCGGCGCCAGCAGCGCGGACAGGCCGGTCAGCGCGAGCGCGCCCGCGACCAGCAGCCCCACCCACATGCCTCGGCCCAGCGCCTGCCGCCAGGTCGGCCGGAAGCACAGCGGGTCGCCCGGTAGGGGCTCCCACGCCTGACCACTGGCCAACCTGGCCGGTGTACGCATGCCCTCCTCAACGACGAGGTCACACCGAGGTAATCGGCCCTCAGGCGAAGGGGGTCGTACGGTTGACGCATGGCACCCGAGAAGTCCTCCCCCGTGACCGAAATCCCCACCGAAGAGCTGCCCAGGTCCGAGGCCGAATGGCGGGTCCGGCTCAACCCCGAGGAGTTCCGGGTGCTCCGCGAGGCCGGCACCGAGCGGCCGTTCACCGGCGAGTACGTCGACACCAAGACCCCGGGCACCTACGTCTGCCGGGCCTGCGGAGCCGCACTGTTCGCCAGCGGCACGAAGTTCGACTCGCACTGCGGCTGGCCGTCGTTCGACGAGGCCATCCCGGGCGCGATCCGCTACATCGAGGACCGGTCGCTCGGCATGGTCCGCGTCGAGGTGCGTTGTGCGCACTGCGACTCGCACCTCGGCCACCGCTTCGACGGCGAGGGATTCACGGCCAGGAACGCCCGCTACTGCATCAACTCGGTGAGCATGCGGCTCATCCCCGCCGAGTGACCGCGGCGCCGATCGTCACCTGCTGATGGTCGAGGACGTGGTCGCCGTCCTCGACCGCCCAGATCGAGTTCTGCAGGCTGCGGCCGACCGTCCAGACGGCCGCGCGAGCCGGGTCGAGGCCCATCACCTCGACCATCACGTCGAACCGGCGCAGGATCGTGCGCTCGGCATCGGCGGCGTCCCACCGGTTCCACAGCGCCGGGTGCAGCTCGAAACCCGGATCGCCGGCCAGTGGCTTCGGGTCGATGGCCAGCCACGGCTCGCGGTCCGCGGCGAGCACGTTCTCGTAGTGCAGGTCCCAGTGCAGCAGCCGGTCGCCGGCCTCGCCGGCCACCTCGGCCAGCATGTCGGCCCACCGCTGGAGCAGCCGGCCCTCGGCCGGGTCGGCGAGGCTCGCCGCGATCGCCGGCGCGTCCTCGATCATTTTCCGGGCACGGTCCGCCAGCGGCGGGATCTCCGGCGGCGCGGTGTGCGCGTTGAGCCGGTTCAGGAGCGCGGCGATGACCCGCACCGCGGCTTCGTCGTCTCGCACGGAGTGCAGGTCGCGTTCGGGGTCGAGACGCTCGATCAGCAGCGTCCAGGTCTCCGGGTCCTCGCGGAGCAGGTGCGCGGCGCCGTCGCCGGCCCAGGTGCGCAGGGCGAGGCCCTCGCCCGGGTGTTCCCAGTCGGTGTCCTGGAGCTTGAGCATCGCGGGAGTGCCGTCCTCGGTGATCACCGGAAGGACGAGGCCGGCCACCCCGCTGCGGGTCGGGCCGTCGCGGCGCAACCGCCAGCGGTCGAGGTACTCCGCCGCCGTGCGGGCCACCCCGTCCACCCAGGCCCGGCCCGCTGCGCCGCGGAACCGGACCTGGGCGGCTACGAGAGCCGGGGGTACGACGATCTCTTCGGCGGTCATCTCCGTGAGGTTAGTGGCGGGATGACCGGTCTTTCACCTGCTTTAGCGCTGACCGAGGACGATCCGGCCGCCGTGCCCGTCGATCCGGTCCGCCTGCTCGTCGTCGAGCCAGACGCCACCGGTGGCGAGGTAGCGGAAGGTGTACTCGCCCGGGTCGAGGGTGAGCGTCACCGTGCGGGTGCCGTCCCGCCGCGGCTGCAGCTCGTGCCGACCGGGCTCCCAGTCGTTGAAGCAGCCGACGACGCTGACCTGCCCGACCGGGGTGTCCTTGGGCAGGCAGAACGTCACACGGGTCTTGCTGCCGAACAGCTTGCTTCTCTTGATCATGTCGGCTCCTCCCGGTAAGGACACAACCTCTTGGAGCTTCCCTGTCGGACCCGTAACAGGCGGGTTCGACACACCGGGCGTTACCCGACGTTTCCAACAGGCAAATCGGGCGTTCCGGTTGCAGGGCGGCATAGTTCCGGGTAACGCTGCGGGTAACCGATTGGGGGCGGGCACCATGGCGGTGTGTGAGACCTGCGGCAACGACTACTGGCTGTCGTTCGAGGTGACCACGATCAGCGGCGACCGGCACGTCTTCGACTCGTTCGAATGCGCGATCCAGCGCCTCGCGCCGATCTGCGAGCACTGCGGCGTGAAGATCGTCGGGCACGGCGTCGAGGTCGGCGGCCGGTTCTTCTGCTGCGCGCACTGCGCACGGGCGTCCGCGGGGGCGCAGGGCGCCGAGATCACCGACACCATCGGCGCTCACCCGGGCTGACCCTCCGTATGCTCGGGGCTCATGCGAGACGAGCTCCGAACGGCGTCCTTCGCCGACCTCGACACGATCACCCTCTACCGGCTGCTCGAGCTGCGGTGCGCCGTGTTCGTCGTCGAGCAGCAGGCGGCATACCTCGACATCGACGGCCGCGACCCCGAGCCGGCGACCGTGCACGTCTGGGTGGAGCGCGCCGGAGCGCCGGTGGCCTACCTGCGCGTCCTCACCGAGCCGGACGGCCTGATGCGGGTCGGCCGGGTGGTGGTCGCCAAGGAGGCCCGGGGCTCGGGCGTGGCGGGTCGGCTGATGGCCGCCGCGCTGGAGATCGTCGGGGAGCGCCCGTCGGTCCTCGACGCACAGGCGCACCTGGCCGACTTCTACGCCCGGTTCGGCTACTCGGTCAGCGGCGCGGGCTACGTCGAGGACGGAATCCCGCACCTGCCGATGGCGCGGGCGGCCTAGTGTTCGGATCATGACCACCCCGACGCTGTACGAGTGGGCCGGCGGCCGGCCCGCGATCGAGCGGATGATCAACGCGTTCTACGACCGGGTCGAGCGGGACGAGCTGCTCAGCCCGTTCTTCCCGGGCGGCGTGACCAGGGCGCACCGCGACCACGTGACCACCTGGTGGTCCGAGGTGTTCGGCGGGCCGGCCGACTACACGGACAAGCTCGGCGGCTACGAGAACATGCTGGCCCACCACCGGAACCTCGGCATCACGCCCGAGCACCGCTTCCGGTTCGCCTCGCTGATGAGCCTCGCCGCGGACGACGCGGAGCTGCCGGCCGACCCGGAGTTCCGGGCGGCGCTGGTCGGCTACCTCGAGTGGGGCACCCGGATCGCGATGTCCAACTCGCAGCCGGGCGCGACGCCGGTCGAGCACGCGCCCGTGCCGCACTGGGGCTGGGGCGTGGCCCCGCCGTACCAGCCCTAGGGCAGGGCCTCGACCAGCTCGGCGACGCTGCGACGGCGGCCCGTGTAGAACGGGACCTCCTCGCGCACGTGCCGCCGGGCCCGCGACGCCCGCAGCTCGCGCATCAGGTCGACGATCCGGTGCAGCTCGTCGGCCTCGAAGGCGAGGATCCACTCGTAGTCGCCGAGCGCGAACGACGCGACCGTGTTGGCCCGCACGTCCGGGAAGCCGCGCGCCTGCCGGCCGTGCTCGGCCAGCATGTCGCGGCGCTCCTCGTCGGGCAGCAGGTACCACTCGTAGGAGCGGACGAACGGGTAGACGCAGACGTACGCCCGCGCCTCCTCACCCGCCAGGAACGCCGGCAGGTGGCTCTTGTTGAACTCGGCCGGGCGGTGCAGCGCCATCTGCGACCAGACCGGTGCCAGGTGCCGGCCGAGACCGGTGCGACGGAACCGGGCGTACGCCTCCTGCAGCGCGTCGCTCGTCCCGGCGTGCCACCAGATCAGGACGTCGGCGTCGGCGCGCAGGCCGGACACGTCGTACGTGCCGCGGACCGTGACGTCCTTGCTCGCCAGGTCGGCGACGAGCGTGTCGACCTCGCCGGCCAGCCCGGCGCGGGAGTCCGGCAACGGCTCCGCGGCCCGGAACACCGACCACATGGTGTAGCGGATGGTGTCGTTGAGCTCCCGGATCCGGGCGGCGTTGGTCTGCTCGGTCATGCGAACCATCCTCTCTCAGGCGCTGTCGGTGCCGGCCCGCAGGGCGGCGAGCACGCTGTCGGCGGCGGCCTCGCCGGAGCGTACGCAGATCGGGATGCCCACGCCGTCGTAGCCGGCGCCGGCCAGGGCGACCGTCGGCGCGCCGGCGCGCAGGGCGGCCCGGGCGGCGGCGACCCGGTCGAGGTGCCCGGGCGCGTACTGCGGCAGCGCCCCGCCCCACCGCTGAACCTTGGTGTCCAAGGGCTTCGGCAGGCTGTGATTGACCAGGTTGGACAGTTCCCTGTGGACGATCGCGGCCAGCTCGGCGTCGTCGCGCTGCAGCACGTGCTCGTCGCCGTAGCGGCCGACCGAGGCCCGCACGAGCGCGACGCCGTCGGACCGGCGCTGGTGAGCCCACTTGGTCGAGAAGAAGGTGGCCGCCTTGACCGCGGTGCCGTTCTCGGCCGGCACCAGGAAGCCCGACAGCTCCGGCAGCTCGGGCCGGGGCAGCGCGAGCGTGACCAGCGCCACGCTGGCGTAGTCGAGCGCGCCCACGCCCGTCGCGGCGACCGTGTCGACCGCCGCGAGCAGCCGGGCGGCCGGGCGGGCCGGCACGGCGAGCACGACGGCGTCGACGTCCACGTACTCCGGGTCGCGGGTGGCCCCGACCGTGAGCCGCCAGCCCGCGGGCGTGCGGGCGATCTCGCGTACCGTGGCGCCGATCCGGATCTCGGCCTGGCTGGCGGCGGCGGCCGCGGCGACCAGCCGGCTCACCCCGCCGCGGACGGTGGCGAACACGGCGCCGCCCGGCACACGCGGGAACGCGGCCTGTGCCGCCTTCACGGCACCGGTCAGCGTGCCCTCGGTGCGGGCCTGGCGGGCCGACGAGCTCCATCTGGAAGAGCGCGTCGTCGACCGTCATCGGCTCGCCCGGGTGCTCCTTCACCCGCGCGATGTGCCACGGCTG